>JBKPSE010000370.1:0-5861 GCA_046765855.1 Acidobacteriota bacterium
GCATCCTGCTGGTCGCCAGCACCGACCTGTCGCACTACTTCGACGCCAGCTCCGCCCGCGACCTCGATCGCCGCGTCGAAGCGTGTGTCGCCGCCGCCGATCCCGATCGCTTCCTCGACATCTTCGAGCAGTATCCGGAAGCGGAACGTGGACGCTACGTCGCCTGCGGCGGCGGTCCGGCCATTGCGGTGATGCTTGCCGCCAGAGCGCGCGGCGCGCGGCACGGCCGCGTGCTCAAGTACATGCACTCGGGTGAGATCTCCGGCGACAACAGCGGCGTCGTGGGTTATCTGGCCGGCGCGTTGGGAACGTTCAACGATGTTCACTGAGGATCAGCAGCGAACGCTCGTCGAGATCGCGCGCCGGGCCGTTGCGCGCACAGTCAGTGGCGCGGGCTCCGGCGAGGTACCTTCGATGGCGAACCTGCCCGAGGCGACCGGCGCCTTCGTCACGCTGAAAAAGCGCGGCGAGCTGCGCGGCTGCATCGGCACGCTCGAATGCCGCCGGTCGCTGCCCGAGGAGGTGGCCCGCGTCGCCGTGAGCGCCGCGCGCGAAGATCCGCGATTCGATCCTGTCCGTCCGTCGGAGCTCGAAGAGCTCGACGTCGAGGTCTCCGTGCTGGGTCCGCTCGAGCCGATCGACCCCGCCGATCCGAAATCAATCGAGATCGGCCGCCACGGACTGGTGGTGGAGCACGGCTGGCGCCGTGGATTGCTCTTGCCTCAGGTTGCCACCGAATGGGGATGGGACCGCGAAACCTTCCTCGCGCACACCTGCGCCAAAGCGGGTCTGCCGGCCGACTGCTGGCGCACCGGCGCGAAAGTCTACCGTTTCGCCGCGGACGTCTTCGGCGAGTAATCTCCGTACCAACCGCCGGCCTGGCGGCGGCGTCTAGCCTTGTGAACGTGCGTGAATGGGCTGCGCCGCTGCCGATCGTGACTTCGGATACGGACTTCGAGCGGGAGTTCGAGCTGCGTCTGGCGGAGTCATCGAGGCTGGTGTTTCGCGTCGCCTACGGCGTCCTGCGCCATCGGGAGGATGCCGAAGACGTCGCCCAGGAGGCATTTGCCAAGGCTTACCGGTGCTTTGGCGCGCTGCGCAATCGCGACCGCTTTCGCACCTGGCTGGTGCGCATGACGTGGCGGATGGCGATCGATCGCGTGCGTTCGAACCGCCGGCGGTCGGCGCACGAGCACGCCGTCGAGTTTCCGCCAGACCGCCGTGTCGATCCGGACGTCGACGTACGTGACAGGAGCGCCCACCTCTGGGCAGCCATCGACGCCTTGCCCGAATCGCAGCGCATCGTGACGGTACTGGCGGCGATTGAGGGATACGACGTCAAGCAGGTGTCGCGCCTGCTCGACGTACCAGAAGGCACGATCAAATGGCGGCTGTTCGCCGCACGCAAATCGCTGCAGGAGAAGCTGCAATGGATGACGGACAAGCGCTGACGGAGATCGATCGCGTGCTGGCAGCGGCGCTTGACGTCGAGGCCTCAGCCGATTTCGCCGCCGGCGTTCGGCAGCGAATCGCGCGCGAGCCGCGACGGACGCCCGCATTTCGCCACTGGCGGATCGCACTGCCGCTCGCGGCGGTCGCGATCGTCGCAATCGCCATCTCGCTTGCTTTCGCCCTGCGCGGAACGTCGACGACCCAGAGGCTCGCCGCCCGTCCCGTTTCGCTGCCGCTCATGCGTTCAGCGGACGTGACGACGGATCGAAGCGTCGCCACCGTTGCCAACACCAATTGGCGGCGGCGGGTGAAGGCGTCGACGACGCGGGCGCCCGCTGTCGTGCGGCAGCCAGAGGTGCTGGTGCCGCGCGAGGAAATCGAGATGTATCGGCGCCTGATAACCACGGCGCAGCAGATCACAGGCGCGATCGTGGTCGAAGCGGTCAGCGATGTGGTGGCCGTCCCCTCTGTGTCGCACATCACCATCGATCCGATACGGATCGATCTGATCACGCCGTCAGCCGGCGGAGAAGGAGATCGTCAGTGAAAAGCACCCTTGCCGTCATCGCGCTGCTGGCTATGACCGTCGCTGCGCTTGGAGGTGCGCAGGAGCAGAAGGCCTCTACGGGCGCTTCAGCCACCACCCTAAAGGTGCAGCTTGTCGTGTCTCGATACCAGGGGGAGAAGAAGATCAGCAGTCTTCCTTATACATTGACGGTGCTCACCGACGACCGAAACCGTGCCGGCAAGGGAAATCTGCGCCTCGGCACGCAGGTTCCAATAACTACCCTGTCGCGTCAGGGCAGCGATGCCAACGCGCCGCTCGTGCCAACAGTCATGTACAGAGACGTCGGAACGAGTATTGATTGCTTCGTCACCAGTCTGGACGACGGCCGTTTCAAGCTCGACGTGACGGTCGAGGATTCGTCGGTCGACACCGCTACTGGCAGCGGCGCCACCAACACGCATCCCGCCTTCCGGTCGTTCCGGACGAACGACTCATTGCTCCTGCGCGACGGCCAGTCGGCGCAGTATTCGACGGCAACCGACAAGGTCAACGGCGACGTCTGGAAGGTTGACGTGACGCTGTCGGTCGTGAAGTAGACATCAGACCGCGCAGGCAATCGAGATTCATCTTGTCCAGCGGATCAACGTCGCTGCGCCTGCGGCTTTGCGGCGTGTCGACTTTTGGCGTCTCGAGCAGCATTGGCAGCGTGGCGAACCGCGGGTCGTTGAGGATGCGCCGGAACGGCGCCAGCCCGAGGCAGCCCTTGCCGATATGTTCGTGCCGATCGACGCGGCTGCCGCACGGCTTCTTCGAGTCGTTGAAGTGAAACACCTTGAGTCGCGACATGCCGACGATCTTCCCGAACTGCCTGAAAGTCTCCTGGTAGCCCGCGTCCGAACAGATGTCGTAGCCCGCCGCGATTAGATGGCAGGTGTCGAGACAGACGCCGACACGCCGCGAACCACCCAAGCGCTCGATGATTTCGGCGAGATGCTCGAAGCGGTGGCCGAGGTTGGTGCCCTGGCCGGCGGTGTGTTCGAGCAGGATGCGGGTCCTGGCGTCCGGTCGCGCCTCGAAAATCTGCGAGAGCCCTTCCGCGATCATGCGCAGACCCGCCTGTTCGGTGCCGCTCGTGAACGATCCCGGATGCATCACCAGGCCATCGAGTCCGAGCGCTTCAGCGCGATCGAGCTCGTCGCGCAGCGATTCAATGGAGCGCGCGCGCAGCACGGGGTCGGCGGCCGCCAGATTGATCAAATAACTGTTGTGTGCGACGACCGGCCGGATTCCGGTTTCCTCGACACGCCGGCGGAACAGCGCGATCTCATCGGGCGGCAGCTCGCGCGCGCGCCATTGTCCCGCCGACTTGGTGAAGATCTGCAGCGCCTCGCAGCCGCTCGCCTCCGCGCGATCGACCGCGCGGGGAAGTCCGCCCGAGATGGAGAGGTGCGCGCCGAGTCGTGGCATTGATCAATGCTACCCTGTGCTTTCCATGCGCAAGCCCATCGCTCTCGCCTTGTTCGCTCTCGCGCTCGCGTCGATACGCCAGGCGCCCGTCGCCGCGTGGGGCTTCAACGGCCACAAGTTCATCACCGATCGCGCCATCGATCTGCTCCCGACGGAGCTGCGCCCCTTCTTCCAGAAATTCCGCGTCACCATCGTCGAGCATTCGATCGATCCCGACACCTACCGCACGATGGGATTCGTCGACGAGCCGCCGCGGCACTTCGTCGACATGGACGCCTACGGGCCCTTCCCGTTCAAGGATCTGCCGCACGATTACAAGGAAGCGGTCGAGAAACGCGGCCTGGATTTCGTGATCAAGAACGGCACCGTGCCATGGCGCGCCGAGGAGATCTATACCCAGCTCCGCGAATCCTTCCGGCAGCTGCCGACCGCGCCCTACGCGCGCGACAACGTGAAGCTGTTTTCCGCGGTGCTCGCCCATTACGTCGGCGACTCGTTTCAGCCGTTCCATGCCGCGGTCAACTACGACGGACAGATGACCAACCAGCAGGGCATCCACTCGCGGTTCGAGACCGAGCTGTTCGACCGCTACTCGGACAAGCTCCGGATCACGCCCGCGCCCGTTGCGCCGATCGCGAATCCACGCGAATTCGTCTTTGCCACGCTCAGCGACAGCTTCCAGCTCGTGGAGCCGATTCTCGCCGCCGACCGCGAAGCGGTAAAGGGCCGTACGGAATATGACGACGGCTATTTCGCGCAGATGTTCGAGAAGACCGGGCCAATCATGGAGAAGCGCATGTCGGCGGCGGTGACCGCGGTCGCATCCTTGATCACAGCAGCGTGGACAGAGGCCGGGAAGCCATCTCTGCCGCCGGAGGCCCCGCCGCGTCCGCCGCGCCCGATCCGGCGTTAGTGGCACCTCACTTGCTACAAGGAGCGGCTGGAGGTTCTGATGCTCTGGACGATCGTCGTGCTGCTCCTGGTCCTGTGGCTGCTCGGATTCACGATGCACGTCGCCGGCGGGCTGATTCACATCCTGCTCGTCGTCGCTCTCGTCGTCGTCGTGCTGCGGCTGCTCACCGGCCGACGCGTATGACCGAATCCATCGCGTATCCTTGAATACGCGATGGACGTTTTTCTGGTCCCGGTCGCGGCAGATCGCTACGAACTGTATTGCGAAGAGCCGGACGAGCCGGACGAGTCAGGGGGGAGCGCGCCGCCCAAAGGGTTCTTCAAACGGCTGGCGCACCGCGTCCGCGAAATGCTCGCGGAGGCGGAGCGTCAGCGGCGCCGCGGCAGTTCGCATCCGCCTGACGTTCCCACTTCTTTTTTCGCCCGCATCAAGGCCCGCACCATGCGATGGGCGGCCGAATGGATTGCCGAACAGCGGCTGCTGTGGCAGCTTCGCCGCCGGCACACCGCATGTCTCGTCTATCCCGATGACGTCACGGAACCGCAGGCGCGCCAGTTGTTGAAGCGTTCATTGCAGCGCGACTGGGAGCGGCATCGCTTCTGGCTCGTGATCGACGGTCTCGGCCTGGTCGGCTCGGCCCTCCTGATTCTGCTGCCCGGCCCGAACGTCCTTGGCTACTACTTCCTCGTGCGCACCGCCGGTCATTACTTGTCGTTGCGCGGCGCGCGGCAGGGACTCACGAACGTCGACTGGACGGTGCAGCCCACTCCGGCGCTGGCCGCGCTGCGCACCATGGTCGGAGAATCGCCCGATGCACGGGAGCAACGGGTTCAGGCGATCGCTGACGCGCTGCGGCTCGAACACTTCGCCAGTTTCTTTCAGCGCTCGGCGATGCCGTAGGCGGAGGTTCCGATGCCGTCCGATTGAATGTCAGGATTGGCGTTTGAGGCGCTGTTCGACGTCGTCGAGCCGCCGCTGCAGGTCCGCCACCGCTTTCTTGAGTTCCGGCAGCTTGCGAAACACAGCCGATGATTTGAGCCAGTCGCGGTTGGGGATGGCCGGATAACCCGAGACGAGGGTGCCCGGATCCACCGAGTTCGGGATTCCCGTCTGCGCCGTGGCAATCACCCCTTTGCCGATTGTGATGTGCCCGGCCACGCCAACCTGGCCGGCCAGGGTGACGTTGTCCTCGAGCGTCGTGCTGCCGGCGATGCCGACCTGCGCGGCGAGCAGCGAACGGCGTCCGATCTTCACACCGTGCGCAACCTGGACCAGGTTGTCGATCTTGGCACCGGCGCCAATGCGCGTCTCGCCGAGGGCGGGGCGGTCGATCGTCGTGTTCGCGCCAATCTCGACGTCGTCTTCGACGACCACTCCGCCAACCTGCGGAATCTTGTGATGCAAGCCGTCGGGCCCCTGCGCGAACCCGAACCCGTCACTGCCGATCACCGCACCATCCTGCAGCACCACGCGGTTGCCGATGAAGACCCGTTCGCGCACCGAGACGCGCGCATGAATGAC
>JBKPSE010000371.1:0-2487 GCA_046765855.1 Acidobacteriota bacterium
GGAATGCACAACTCGCACATGCCTACAACTGATCCGCAGACACAGTCCGCACCTGACGCGACGAGCGCGATACTGAGACACCTCGTTGCGACCATTGCATATCGCACGGCGAAGGTGCTGCGTGATGTGCCGCCGGGCTTCGACGCCGCCACATTTGGAGCCACCAGTCGACGACCGGTTCAAATCGTGGCGCATATGGCGGACCTCATGACCTGGGCGCTGACGTTGGCGAGAGGCGATTATGTGTGGAAGGCCGGAGGAAGCGACGATTGGAACGCCGAGACGGAGCGGCTCTTTGCCGCCATCGCGACGCTCGATCGCGAGCTTGCTGCCCGCAACCCGCCCCCAGGCTCGATCGAAAAACTCATTCAGGGACCGCTTGCAGACGCGCTCACGCATGTCGGCCAACTGGCGATGCTTCGCGGCATGGCAGGAGCGCCCGTGCGGCCGGAGAGCTATGCACGCGCGGAAATCGTGGCCGGGCGCGTCGGCCAGGATCAGTCTCCGCCGGTGCGAGAATTCGACGGCGATGCCAGCGCGCTGACATAGCGCCCAACGCCAACGACGCGGCCCCACTCGGCGCGCGCGGCCGCGCCCGCTACCGGCTCTCCAGCTCCCGCTCGAGGCGCGTGACCAGATCGTCGAGCTGATCCACCACCGCGCGCACGGTATCCGGTTGTGCCAGATCGACGCCGGCCGTCTTCAGCAGCTCCATCGGATAGTTACTGCCGCCTGCGCGCAACAGGTTCAGGAATCGGTCGCGCGCCTGCGCCGCTTCTTTCCCGCTCGACATGATCTGCCGCGCGATCTTCGCCGCCGAGGCGAAGCAGGTCGCGTACTGATAGACGTAGTAGGGCGAGTTGAAGAAGTGCGGAATGCGCGACCAGGTCAGTCCCGTGTATTGATGGAGGTCGAGCGCGTCGCCGTAATAGTCCTTCAGCAGCTGCGTATACATCTCGGTCAGAATCTCCGCCGTGATCGGCTGGTCCTGCTCGGTCAGCCGGTGCGCGCGCAGCTCGTAGTCGGCAAACAGCACCTGCGTATAGAACGTGCCGGTGATGTTGTCGATCGCATGCTGCAGCAGGACGATCCGCTCGGCCGGATCGGTGGAGTGCGCCAGCATGTACTCGAGCAGCAGCGCCTCGCTCAGCGTCGAGGGCACCTCCGCGACGAAGATGGTGTAGTCCGAATAGATGAACGGCTGCGTCTCGTGCGACAGGATGGTGTGCATCGAGTGCCCCATCTCGTGCGCCGTCGTGAACACATCGTCCATCGTGTCGGTGTAATTGAGCAGCATGTAAGGATGGATGCCGTAGACGGGAGCCGAATACGCGCCCGAGCGCTTCCCTTCGTTCTCGTAGACGTCGATCCAGCGGCTCGCGAACCCTTTGCGCATCAGCGCCTGGTAGTCCTCGCCGAGCGGCGCCACCGCGTCGACAATCCAGTCGAGCACGTCGTCGTAGCTGTACTTCTTGTCGAAGGTGACCAGCGGGATCGAGAAGTCGTAGACGTGATACGACGGTACCTTCAGAGTGCGCCGGCGCAGCTGGTGATAGCGGCGAAGCGGCGCGACTCCCGCCCGCGTCGTTTCAATCAGATTCTCGACGACCGAGGTCGGGATGTTGTCGCCGTGCAGCGCCGCATCCAGCGTCGTCTTGTAGCCGCGCGCGCGGGCGTGGAACCAGTCGCGCTGACAGACGGCATTGTAGAGCGAGGCGTAGGTGTTGAGCGACGCCTTGTAGGTTTCGTGCAGCGCGACGAACGCCTTCTCGCGATCGCTCTGCTCGCGGCGCGTGGCCAGAATGGCGCGGTACTGCCCGTACGAGACCGTCACCTCCTCGCCGCTCGAGAGCGTGATTTTCGGGAATTTCGCGTCCGCCGTCGACAGCGCCCAGTAGGCGTCGTTGGGCGACGACGAGAGGCGGCTGGAAAGCGACATCAGCCGCTCCCCGGCCTCGTCGAGCACGTGCTCCTGCTGCCGGTAGAGATTCTCGATCGCGAATCGATAGACCCCGAGCTTGTCCTCCGCCTGCATCCACGAGCGGACCGTGTCGAGCGGAATCTGCAGCAGCTCGGGACTGAACCACGACTCCGCCTGCTTCCATTTCGCGAAGAGGATCTGCACCTGCTGCCGCCGCGCGTTGATCGCGTTGTCGCGCTGGTCCTCGTCGTATTGCAGCGACGGGTAATACCAGACGCGATAGGCGAGCTGGCCGAGCTCCTCCGAGAGACGGAAAGCGGCCAGGAGCTGCTGCGGTCCCTGCGAAAGCGTCCCTCTCAACTTCGCGTAACGTTCGACCCCATCCTCGAGCGTCTTGTAGCCGCGCTCCCACGCTTCCCAACTGTCGAAAATGTCGGTGACGTTCCATTTGAAGCGGTCGGGAATCTCCGCGCGAGCGCGGCTGTTGGATGTCGAGGTCAGGATCTCGGAGGTCATTTCTCCACTATACCCAGATATGATTCGCGCGGAGGGGTTCCGTGCCGCAC
>JBKPSE010000372.1:0-7896 GCA_046765855.1 Acidobacteriota bacterium
GCCGCTGACCACGTCCTGCTGTCGACCCACGTCCTGACGTCCCGAGCGTGGATGCGAGCTCCGGACGCGCGGCTGCCATGGCGGGCACGATTCCGATCGCCACTCCCGTAACCACGCTCAAGACGAACGTGAACAGCATGACGGTGAGATCGGCGTGCACTTCACCGATGCGCGGCATGTCGCCGGGCGCAAGACGCAGGAGCGCGCCCATGCTCCATGTCACGATGACCATGGCGACGGCTCCGCCGGCGACCGCGAGCAGGACCGCTTCGACGAGCGTCTGGACCACGAGGCGGCGACGCTCGGCGCCGAGCGCCGCGCGGATCGCCATCTCGCGCCGACGAATGCTCGTCCTTGCCAGCAGCAGGTTGGCCAGATTGATACACGCCATCAAAAGCACGAACCCGACCCCTGCCAGGAGCAGCACCAGCGCCGGCCGCGCGCTGCCGACCGCCTGTTCGTGCAGCGGAACGGCGTTGGCGCCGACGGTGCGATTCGAGTCCGGATACGTCGCCGAGAGTTGCCGGGCGATTCCGGCGAGCTGCCCGTTCGCTTCTGCGACGGTGGCGCCAGGCCTCAGCCGGCCGACCACTGACAGGAACCGCGCGCTGCGTGTCAGCGTCGCCACGCCCGTCGATTGATCGTTGGCGGCGACGAATTCGAGCGGCAGCCACGCCTCGACCTCCATCGAGCGCGAGAATCCGCTCGGTCCCAGCATCGTCTTATAGGGAAAGACGAAATCCGGCGGCATTACGCCGACGATGGTGCGCGGGTGATTCTGGATGGTCAGCACGCGGCCGAGCACATTGCCGTCGCCGCCCAGACGGGATTGCCAGAAGCGGTAACTGACGACGACCGCCGTCTTGACTTCTTCAGGCGTGAAGGTGCGGCCAATCGCCGGTGCGCGCCCCAGCATCTCGAACATTCCCGGCGTGACCGCGGTTACCAGGATCTGTTCAGCCCCGGCCTGCGTCGTCAACCCTGTTGCGACGATGAAGCTGTACGTAGCCTGCATGTCGGCAAAGGCGGGCGCCTTGCGGTAGTCGAGAAAGTCGAGCGGCGCGACGACGTCGCGATCGCGATGCTCGGTCGCGTTCGTGCTCCACACCATGACGAGCTCGCGCGGCTGGGCGTAGGGGAGCGGCCTCAGGAGTACGCCATTGACGATAGTGAAGATGGCCGTGTTGGCGCCGATGCCGAGCGCCAGCGCCGAGATCGCGAGCGCGGTGAAGACCGGGTTGCGCGCGAACATGCGGAGCGCATAGCGAACGTCCGCGCCAATCGATTGCCAGTTCATCGGAGACTTCTCCTCGGAAGCAAAGCGCAGCGCTGCCGCATTGGCGGCGACGTCGAAGAGCGTGCGCAGACAGAACCACGTCGGCGACGGCCAGCCGCGCGCCGAAGCCGCACGGTAGCGATCGAGGAACACGCGCCGCATTTCGTCGCCGAATCGTTCGCGAAAAGTGGCGGGATAGGCGTGTAGGAGGAAGGCGTAGAGACGCTCGACGACGCTCATGCCCCTCCTCTACGAAACAAGCGTCGCGCGGCGGACACTTGCGCGGCGAGCCGATCGACTTCGGCGCGCGCCACTGTCGTGCCCAGGGCAGTAAGCCGGTAGTAGCGCCGGCGCTCGTCGTCATCGCGCCCGCGCCGCTCCTCGAGCTCTTCGATCAAACCCTGTTCGAGCATGCGCGCCAGCGCGCGATAAAGCGTCCCCGGATGCAGAACGATTTGTCCTTCGGTGCGGCGTTCGACCTCCTGCATGATCTCGTAGCCGTGCCGCTCGCCGGGCGCGAGGGCCAGCGCAATCTCGAGCACGACAGGGGTGAGGGGCAGAAAGCGCGCGGCGTCCATCGCACAACTATACGCTTACAGCGTATAGTTGTTCCATCGGCATCGTCTCGCTGCTTCGGCGATCAGCCGCGATTGACGGGAAGCTACACGCCTGGCGCCGGAGCGCCCCGCGCGATGCACTGCTTTACGGTCTGGACGAGTTGTTCGGCTCGTACCGGCTTGCGCAGCACGCAGGCAACGTTGGGGCCGCTGATCGAGTCCGGCATGCCGGTGACAACGACGACGGGGATGTTGCTGGTCACGGCGCGGGCGGCGAGTTCCTGCTGAACCGAAGCGCCATCGAGGGAGCGGAGCACCAGATCGAGGATCACCAGATCCGGTGGATTGTTCTCAATCGATCGCAGCGCATCCAACCCGTCGGGTGCTTCGTCGACGACGTAGCCGGCCATCGTCAGCACCGCGCGAAACAGTCTGCGCAAATCGTCGTCGTCTTCGACTACCAGGATCCTGCTTGCCTGCATCCGACCGCTGCAGAATACTGTGGATTTGGTACTCCGTAAAGCAGAACCGCACATCGGCTCGAAGCCCGACCGTGGCGATGCTACGATCG
This sequence comes from Acidobacteriota bacterium, assembly GCA_046765855.1. Lineage (GTDB taxonomy): Bacteria > Acidobacteriota > Vicinamibacteria > Vicinamibacterales > 2-12-FULL-66-21 > JAICSD01. The sequence continues at coordinate 2,405 of JBKPSE010000372.1, forward strand.
CCGGATGAACACCGTTCCAACGGTTGCGGTGATCAACTCCACGCCCGACATCGTGGACATGCTGCGCCTGATCATCGAGCAGGCCGGATTCGTCGTGGTGACGGCGCTCACTTTCGAGATTCGCGATGGCCACATCGACGTCGAGCACCTCGTCGATCAGCATCAGCCATCGGTCATCGTCTATGACATCGCGCCGCCATACGAGGCGAACTGGAAGTTGTTCCAGCACATTGCCGCCATGCCGGTCATGAACGGGCGGCAGTTCGTGCTGACCAGCACGAACGCGCAGCAGGTCGAGCGCATTGCCGGCAAGCATCAGCGCGTCTTCGAGATCATCGGCAAGCCGTACGATCTCGACCTGGTCGTCCAGGCGGTGAAAGAAGCGTCGCGCGCGCGGCCCACCCGCTGATCAGAACCGCAGCAGCGCCTTGACGCCGAAGCGCGTCATCGACCACGGCGCGAAATCATCCTGCGCCTGACAGAACGTGAGACGCACGTCGGGGGAGATCGCCAGACGCATGCCCAACGCGATCTCGACGCCGGCGTTGCCATAGACCGCGGTCGACGTGCTCGTGCGATCGTGCGACATCGCCGGCTCGGTAAATCGATCGACGAAGCGTCCATCGTAAAAGACGCCGCCAAAACCTCCGCCGACATACGGGGACACGCCCGCGCGGGTGAAGTGATACTCGAGTCCCGCGGTACTGACGATCGTGCGGCCGGAGAACAGAAAGCTCGCGACGTCGCGCTGATGCGCCAGCCGTTCGACGCTGCCGGTGATCACCCACTTGGGACGGACGCGATATTCGACGATGGCGCCGACCGCGGTTCCCGCTCCGACGCTTCCTTCGTCGTCCCAAGTCTGGCCGCGTCCCGCGATCACACCTGCAGAGAACGATGTACCGGAATGCGGCGGCGCCTGTGCGAGCAATGCGGACAGCGTGGCGGCAGCGAAGATGAGCGGCATGGAAAACGACTCCTTGTGTCGGGAAGGCGCAAACGGCGCCAGGCTCGGCTCATCACCGCGGCTCCGGAGGTAAACTGCAGGCGTGCCTCTGATGCTCGCTGTCATCCTGTCACTGTTGGTCACGCCGCTCGTCCCTGCGCCGGTCGCGCCTGACACGACCTGGCCGCAGTTCCGCGGCCATGCCGGACGCGCGGTTTCGGCCATCGATTCGCTGCCGCTCAAATGGTCGACGTCGATCAACGTCGCTTGGAGCGTTCCAGTCGCGGGGCGCGCGTGGTCGTCGCCGATTGTGTGGGGCGACCAGGTGATCGTGACTTCCGCGGTCGGGACCGCGGCGTTCAAGGAGCCGTCGACCGGCATCTTCGGCAACGATTACGTCGCCGAGCTGGCCAAGCAGGGTATGTCCGAGGAGCAGATCATGGAGAAGCTCCGCGCGCGCGATCTCGAGTCGCCGCAGGAAGCGGGCGATCTCCGGTTCATGATCTACAGCTTCGACGTCAAGAGCGGCAAGCTGCGCTGGGAGCAGCAGGCGCACAAGGGTCCGCCGGTTGGCGGCCGCCACCGCAAGAACACCTACGCATCCGAGACGCCCGCGACCGACGGCGAGCGGATCTACGCGCTGTTCGGCAACATCGGATTGTTCTGCTACTCGATGGACGGAAAGCTGCTCTGGACGCACAAGATCGAGCCGCAGCCCCGCTATCTCGACTTCGGCACCGCCGCGTCACCGGTCGTGCACGACGGACGGGTCTACATCCTCGACGACAACGAAAAGAGCTCGTACATCGCCGCGCTCGATGCACGGACCGGCAGCGTGATCTGGAAGACGCCGCGCAAACTCGAAGGGCGCCTGCTTTCCGGATGGTCGACGCCGTACGTGTGGAGCAACGCGCTGCGGACCGAGATAGTCGCGATCGGCACCGGTGTGACGATCAGTTATGGCCTCGACGGCAAGGAGCTGTGGCGGTTGAAGGGCGCGACGCAAGCGAACCCGACGCCTACCGAAGGAGACGGCTTGCTCTACGTTGGTACTGGCTCGCAGGGGGAGGCCAATCGTCCCCTCTTCGCGATCCGCCCCGGCGCCTCGGGGGACATCTCGCTGCCGCAAGGCGCGACCTCGAACGAGTTCGTGGCCTGGTACCAACCGCGCGCCGCCGCCTACACATCTTCGCCGCTGGCGTTCGGCGGTCGCGTCTACGCGGTCAACGACACCGGCGTGCTGCAGGTGTTCGAGGGCAGAACCGGCAAGGAACTCTACAAGGCGCGTGTCGGCGGCGTGGGCAACACGTTCTCGGCGTCCCCATGGGCCTACGGCGGACACGTCTTCTTTCTCAGCGAGGAAGGGGACACGTTCGTGGTCAAGCCGGGCGACAGTTACGACGAGATCGCCAAAAACAGCCTCGGGGAGCTGGCGTTCGCGAGTCCCGCGGTGACCCGCGACGGACTGTTCATCCGCACGCAATCGCGGTTGTACCGCATTCGCTGAGACGGACAACAATCGCTACGCGATTTTCGAGGAGGCGCTTTTCCCGCCGATCGCAACGGTCGTTCAACGGGTCTGAGCTCCTGCGTCCGTCGGACTGCGGAGGCCGGGGGCGAGCGCCCGCTGCAGCGCATCGCGCCACGTGCGGCTGACCGCCAGCCGCGTTCCATCGCGCAGCACGATCTCGGCATCCCCGTGCGAGGTCGGCCGCGTCTCCAGGATCCGATCGAGCTGCACGATTGCCGAGCGGTGTATGCGCACGAAACGATAGGGATCGAGCTGCGTCTCGAGGGAGGCCAGCGTTTCGCGGGCCAGATGCTCGCGTCCGCGCACGTGCAGCCGCACGTAATTGTCCGCCGCGTCGAGCCAGTCAATCGCCTGCACGTCGACGTAAATGGTCCTGGTCGCGGTGCGAACGGGGATGCGGGACAGATACGAACGGCGCCGCTGCAGTTCCGCGATCAGGGCGCCGATTGCCGGATCGCCGCGCCGGGCCGCGATGCGCTCGCGCGCCCGCGCCAGGGCGATGCGAAGGCGATCGACGGTGCACGGCTTCAACAGGTAGTCCACGGCGTGGACGTCGAACGCCCGCAAAGCGTAGCGGTCGAACGCGGTGACGAAGAGGATCGCGGGACTCGGGTCCGGCAGCGCCTGCACCACGTCGAAGCCGCTGCGCTCCGGCATCTGCACGTCGAGCAGCACCAGATCGGGCCGCGTCGACGCAATCAGACGCAGCGCCGAGTCGCCGTCGCCGCACTCGCCTGCGATCATCAGACCCGTTTCGGAAGCAAGCAGACGACGCAGCCGCCGTCGCGCCGGCGCCTCGTCGTCGACGATCAGGACGCGCAGGGTCATTGCGGAATCTCGATGCGCACGCGCGCGCCGCGTCCCTCGCCGGGCGCCAGCGTCAGCCGCGCGCCATCGCCGTACATCGCGCGCAGCCGCGCGCGTGTGTTGCCGAGGCCGATGCCTTCCGCCGGCGGTGTCTGGCCGGCGCCGGCGCCGTCATCGGTCACGGTGATGACGACGGTGTCCGACTCGCGTCGCGCCTCGATATCAATCGAACCGGCGTCCAGGCGGGTCGCCAGGCCGTGCCGGATCGCGTTCTCCACGATCGGCTGCAGCAGCAGCGCCGGCACGCGGGCGCTGCGCACCGCGTCCGACATCGACAGCCGCGCGCGGAGCCGCTCGCCGAATCGGGCGCGCTGGATATCGAGATAGCGCGACACCAGGTCGAACTCCTCCTCGAGTGTGATGTCGGCAATGGTCCCGAGGTCGAGCGTGCGGCGCAGCAGATCTCCGAGGCGGCCGATCATCAGGTCCGCGCTCTCGGGATCCTCGTGCACCATTTCGGCAATCGTGTTCAACGTATTGAACAGGAAGTGCGGCTGCAGCTGCAGGTTGAGCATCTGCAGCCGCGTCTCCGACAGCTGCGCCTCGAGCTGCTCGCGCTCGCGGCTGCGTCGATAGTATTCGAGGCCGTGCGCCGCGGCGACGACCGCGGCGTAGATCGCAAACTGCAGCGCCAGCGTGCTCACCAGCCAATACATGCGCACGCCGGTGAGCAGCGCGAAGGTGAGCCGATCGGCCGAGGTCTTGAGGACGGCGATGCAGGCGCCGGCGGCAAGATGAACGACGGCGTTTCTGAGCCGCTGCCCTCCGTGCAACGGGAACCGCCGCGCCAGGGCGACTATCAGCGGCGTGAGCAGCCCCCACAACCACCATTCGGACAGCGCCCTGGTAATCGTCAGGCGCCAGTTGCCCGGCCGTCCCGTCGACCGGTAGGTGAGCGACGTGCTGACGGCAAAGAACAGCGCGAGCGTGGTCCAGCCGAAGAAGACCGTCAGACCCGCCCGCAGCCGTGTCATCTCATTGTTTCTCCAACTCGGCAATCCGCGCCTTGACCCGCTGATCGTTCGGCGCTTTCTCGAGCGCCTTGCGATAGCGCGCCAGCGCGAGGTCACGCTCGCCCCGCTGCAGGTGGAGTTCGCCGATGCCGATGTCGATCGACGCCGACTTGGGATAGAACTCCCCGTTCATTTCGAGCATCGCGATCGCCGCGTCCGTGTTCTTCGCCTCGGCAAGGCGCCTGGCCAGTTCGTTGATTTCCCACTCGCCGAAGTTATACCGCCCAGTGAGCGCCTCGGCAGCGCGCAGTTCGCGGTAGCGCGCGACTGCGGCCGCCGGCCCTTTGTCGGCGACGATCTCCCACAGGGTCGTCTGCAGTGATTTGGGCAGCGCCAGACCATGATGACAGGTGACGCAGTCGACGGCTACGCGAGGTTCGGCTCGCGACGGCACTTGCGTCAGCAGCGAGTTGTTCACCTGATCGGTGAGCCGCAGCATCGCGCGAGCCTTCTTCTTGGCCGGCTTCTCATCCGACGCGAAGTCGACGCCGTCGAAGGAAATGCCGTCCCCGCCAGCATGACAATACTGGCAGCGCACGTTGAGTGCGAACGAGAACTCGCGCATGCGCTGAGTGAGCGCCTCGCGCGTGATATCGGCCGGAAAGTATTGCAGGTTCTTCCCTTTCCATGCGGGCGCCGCCGGCTGTTGGGCAGCGACCGCGCCGCACAGCGCGAGCACCGCGACGATCGAGGGCAGGTAATGTCTCATGGCCGAGAGGATCGCCGCCGTTCGTCCCCGATTCCAGCAGATCGGGACGATCCGGTCCGCGGCTGGGGTGAACCGGACCCGGCGCCCCGGCATCCGTCACAACGCCGTTCTCCCCGTCACATTTCCTTGTCCCGGCACCGAGTGCGTCCGTCTACAGCGCAACGTGCCGATGGTGGCCGCGTGGCCAATCGTGGTTGGACTGCTGGCCGTCGGGCCGAGCGAGGTGCCGGCCGGCGCCGCAGCGATGCCACGTGTCCGCTCGGCGTCGGCGGAACTGCGCGCCTTGATCGACGACACCACGGCGCGCTCGCCAACGGTCAGAAATCTGATCGCGCGCCTCGCGTCAACCGACGTGATCGTCTACGTCGAGACCACCCGCTCGTCGCGCATTCCCACCGCGCGCACCAAGCTGGTCGCCGCCGTGCC
>JBKPSE010000373.1:0-5034 GCA_046765855.1 Acidobacteriota bacterium
GTTCAGCTTGGTCGTGCCCTGCGTGATGTGGCTGCCGCCGCTGATCCACACCTGTGCGATCCCTAGCCATCCGGTGAATCCGTAAGTCGAGTTGCAGACCTCTACGCGTCCCGCGGTTGGACGACAGTTCTTCGGGTTGGCACCGCCGATGACGCGGGTCATGTTGAGAACACTCGAAGCGGACCAATCAGCGATGGTCGTGTTCAGGACGGAGTCCCAAGGCCCGTTCACGTTATCGCCGACGGCAAGGGTGAATGGATTGGCGGTGCGGGCCCAGTGGTAGCCGCCCCACGAATGGTTTGCCGATAACACGCCTGCACCGAGGAAAACGGCAACCGTGACGGCCGGAATCAAACGCGCCCTCTTGTACATCTATCCTCCCTGGGGTTTTGACCTCGTGTCCCTTTTCGACACGGGTGCCGCAGTATAAGCGCTTGTGGCGCTGGGACGAAGCGCAAAGATGCAGGGGCGAGCGTACAGGAGCGTTTGATATGCTCCGCACGATTTTGTATGTGGCGGCGTCTGTTCACCGATCAGCAGAATTGGCAACTCGTCGGCGCCGTGGTCCTCCCCACGGCCCTGGTGGCATGGCTGGCCGCGCGTTTCGCCTCGCATGCGGCGCTGCGGGGCATCCGGCAGGCGCTGGGGGATTCGCTTGCTCCGACCAGTCCGTTGGTGCGGGCGCCGCTGCGCCTGATTTCGCTGGCAACGTTCGCCCTGGTGTTCGCGGTGCTGCTCTTCCCCGCATTCGAGATGGCCGGCCTGCATCCGCGCGCCGGATTCCATCTGGGCGAACTGAGCCACTGGGCGTTCGGCTCCGGCTTGAAAGTCGTGCTGGTGGCAATGCTCGCCTTTGCGCTGATCCGAACCGTGACGATTGCGGTCAAGCGATTCGAGCACGACGTCAATTTCGGCACAGGTCTCGATGCGCTCGAACGGGCCAAACGCGCACGCACGCTGGGCACGGTTCTCACCAACATCACCACCGTAGTGGTCTTGCTGGTGGCGGCGCTCATGATCCTCAACGAGCTGGGCATCAATACCGGCCCGGCATTGACCGGCGCCGGGATCGTCGGGGTGGCGCTCGGCTTCGGCGCGCAGACGCTGGTTCGCGACTTGATAGGCGGGTTCTTTCTGATCCTGGAAAACCAGGTCCGCGTCGGCGACGTCGTGGCGATGAATGGGATTGGCGGCCTGGTCGAAGAGATCAACCTGCGGACGACGATCCTGCGCGACGAGGAAGGGACCGTGCACGTGATTCCGAACGGCGCGATCACGACCCTCGCCAACAGAAGCATGAACTTCAGTTATTACGTCGTCAACCTGCCGCTGGCCTATGGCGTCGACACCGACCGCGTCGCGGCATTGATGAAGCGGATCGCCGAGGCGATGCGCAAGGAGGACGCGTATCAGCCGTTCATGCTGGAGCCGCTGGAGGTCATCGGCGTCGATGCGTTCGAGGAGCACGCGGTCCGCTTGAAGGTCCGGCTCAAAACCGCGGCGCTGAAGCAGTGGTATGTCGGACGGGAATTCCGCAGACGTTTGAATAAGGCACTACAGGAGGAAGGCGTCGAACTCTGGTCACCGCAGAGGACCGTCTCAGTCAACTCCGCAACTACACAATCGGCAAACCCCAATTAGCATCCGTTTTCAAAGTTGGTTTTTGGAATTGGGCGTTGGGTGTTGATTGCGGAGTTGTGGCGTTGTGAAGTTGCGGAATTGCCACACCTGCCCCGCTCAGTAGCCGGCGGGCGCGGCACCCGTGCTCTTTCCCTGGGCTTCCTGTACGATTCGCACCCCAGCAGACGCACCCACGCGTGAGGCGCCGGCGGCGACCATGGCCTTGAGCCCTTCGTAGTCGCGCACGCCGCCCGCCGCCTTGACGCCCATGTCGGCGCCGACCACGCGGCGCATCAGCGCCACGTCGGCGGCGGTCGCGCCGCCCGAGGCGAACCCGGTGGACGTCTTGACGAAATCGGCGCCCACCGCTTTCGACAGCGTGCACGCGGCGATCTTCTCTTCGTCGTTCAGCAGCGCCACTTCCAGAATCACTTTGCTGACGACGTTGGCTTCGCGGCAGGGACCGACGACCGCGGTGATGTCGCGTTCGACCACCTTCAGGTCGCCTGACTTCAGCGCGCCGATGTTGATCACCATGTCGATCTCGGAAGCCCCGTCGAAAATCGCGCGGCGGGTCTCGTAGTGCTTGACGTCGGCGGTCGTCGCCCCCAGCGGAAAGCCGACGACCGAGCAGACGCCTACACCCGACCCGCGGAGCAGCTGCGCCGACAGCGATACCCATGCGGGATTCACGCAGACGGTTGCGAAGTGAAACTGCGCCGCCTCGCCGCACAGCTTCTCGATGTCCTGGCGCGTCGCGTCAGGTTTGAGGAGGGTGTGATCGATCATGCCGGCGACGCTTCCGGCGGCGCCCCCGGTGGCATGAAGGCCGAGGCGCGACGCGCCGGCGTCGAGGACGCCGCGAAGGCGATCGGGACAGCAGTCGTAGAGGACCGCGTGGCAGCTGCACTGCGCCGGCGCCGAGGCGGCGCGGCGCTGCGCGTTCATCACTTCTTCGGTGATGATTTCGACGAGCCGCTGCAGATCGGCAGAGTTCAGCATCGATCGCCGACAAGAGGTGGACGATGGCCGGCCGGCATCAGAAGCTGTCCTCGAGGCGCCGCACTTTCAGCAATCGGCGCAGATAGCGCGCTTCGGTCATCGGTGTGCTCAACCAGACATCGATGATACGCAAAGCGTCGGCTGGTTGCAGCAGCGTCGAGCCGAGAGTCAGCACGTTCGCGCCGTTGTGCTCGCGCGAATACCGCGCGATAGTCTCGTCGGTCGCCATCACCGCCCGTATGCCACGCACCTTGTTCGCGGCGATGGCCGATCCGATCCCCGCTCCATCGATCACGATCCCGGCGTCCGCTTCACCGCGTGCGACCGCCTTGGCGACCGATGCCGCGGTGTCGGGATAATCGACAGATGTCGAGCCGTCGACGCCAAGATCGTTGACGTCGAGGCCACGGCCCCGCAGATGCTGGATGATCCCCTTTCGCAGGGTCACGCCGGTGTGATCGCTCGCGATCGCCACGCGACGGATGTCGGACTTCGGCGCAAGATCCGCCGGAATGGCAGGATCGACCGAGCCCGCCGGGACGACAGTCACCCTGCGCTCCTTCAGCGTGTCGGCGGCCAGCGGCGTGACATGTCCCCCCTTCGCGAGCTCCACCGTCGCCCCGCGCTCGACCAGCCGCGCGTCAGCCTCGGTAATGATCTGAAACACACGCGTCATTCAGCACCATCGCCCATCGGTCATCACCCGTCGCTCGTCCGTCGTCGGCCCTGTCACTGCTCCAACACCGCGATGTACGGCAGATTCCGGTACTTCTCCGCGTAGTCCAATCCATAGCCGACGACGAAGTGGTCGTCGATGGTAAAACCGATGTAATCGACTGCGACGTCGACCTTGCGCCGCGACGGTTTGCTCAGAAGACACGCGGTCTTGAGCGATTGCGGCGCCCGCGCCTTGAGCAGGTCCTGCAAGTAGTGCAGCGTCAATCCGGTATCGACGATGTCCTCGACCAGGATCACGTGGCGCCCTTCGACGTTGCTGTCGAGATCCTTGAGCACCCGCACCTGCCCTGACGAGGTCGTCCCCTTGCCGTAGCTCGACACCGCCATGAAGTCCATCGTCACGCGGTCGCTCATCGCCCGGACCAGATCGGCCATGAACATAAAGCCACCTTTGAGGATGGCGACCAGATGGATGCCCTCGCCGGGCGCGTAGTCGCGCTCGATTTCGGCGGCGAGCGACTTGATCCGGCTGTTGATATCGGCCTGCGAGATGAGAACGCTGGTCGTGGACATGGCGAGCTACTTGACGGCGGCGCGGACTTTGTCGGCGAAGGCGCGTGCCTCGGCCAGGACCCGGGGAGCATCGAGAGTCAGGACCTTGCGATCGCGCATCAGTATCTTTCCATTCACGATCGTCGTCCGTACGTCGTCGCCGCGGGTGACATAGACAAGGTGAGAGACCGGATCGTACATCGGCGTCTGCCGCGCCGCGGACATCGAGACGACGAGCACGTCTGCGCGCTTGCCCGGCTCCAGCGATCCAAGCTCCTTTTCGCGCCCGATCGCGCGCGCGCCATCGATGGTGGCCATCTCGAGCGCCACGGATGCCGGGATGGCGCGCGGGTCGCCGCCTTCCAATTTGTGCAGGAACGCGGCCTGGCGCATCGCTTCGAACATGTCCAGATCGTTGTTGCTCGCGGCTCCATCCGTACCGAGGCCGACCACCACACCGTCCTGGCGCAGCGCGACCACTGGCGCGATGCCGCTCGCCAGCTTCATGTTGCTTTCTGGGTTGTGCGACACGGCCACATGGCGGCGGGCGAGGATCTGCCTGTCGGCGGCGGTCAGATGAACGCCGTGGGCGGCGAGCGTGCGCGGCCCCCAGAAGCCAAGCGACTCGAGAAATGCCGTCGGCGTCAGGTGATACTTCTCGTTTGCCGTGTTGATCTCGTCCTTCGTTTCGGCGAGATGAATGATCACCGGCAGGTCGAGCCGATCCGCCAGCGCCCGGCACGCCTTCAGCGTGTCGGCGTCGAGCGTGTACATGGCGTGCGGCGCGACCGCAGGCGTGATCAGATCGTCGCCGGCGAACTCTCTGGCAAAGCGCTCGACGCGCGCCAGACTCTCTGCCGGTGTCTTGGCATCCGGCGCGGGAAACTGAATGATGGTTTCTCCGAGCACCCCGCGCAGGCCCGCAGCCTTGGTCACCCGGCCGATCTCTTCCTCGAAGTAGTACATGTCGGCATAGGCGGTCGTGCCGGACTCGATCATTTCCAGCGCGGCCAGCCTCGTGCCGGCGCGGACGAACTCGAGCGACACCGTCTTTGCTTCCGCCGGGAAGATGTATTTCTGCAGCCAGTCCATCAGCGCCAGGTCGTCCGCCAGGCCGCGGAAGAGCACCATCGGCGCGTGGGTGTGCGTGTTGATGAGACCGGGCATCACTACGGCGCCGGA
>JBKPSE010000374.1:0-2333 GCA_046765855.1 Acidobacteriota bacterium
CTCCGCCGGCTGCGGCGAACGCTCCGCAGAATCAACAGCGCGCAGGCGCGAATGCCGGAACCCAGGGCGGACAGCGCCAGCGCGGCGCCGCTGCGCAGCCGCAGGGGCAGAACGCGGCCAACAACCAGGGCGGCGGACGACGTTTCGGCGGCGAGGGTCAGCCCGGAGGTCAGGGAGCCGGCGCTGGCGGCCAGGGACGCGGCGGCTTCGCGAACATGACGCCCGAAGAACGCCAGAAGCGGATGCAGGAGCGGCTCGCCGCGATGTCGCCGGAAGAGCGCGCGCAATGGGAAGAGCGGCGCCGTCAGCGCGAAGCCGAAGGCGGCGGACGCGGCGGCTTCGCTCCGGGCGCAAATGCGCAGAACCGCGGCGGCCAGCAGGGAACCTCTCCACGCGGCGCCGGCGAGGGTGGGTCGCGCCGCGGGCGGCTCGAAGGTCAGGTCGCCAGCACCAATCCGGCCGGTTCGAAGCTGACGACCGCGACGACCATCGATGCGCTCTTTGCGCCGCTCCAGCCGGTCGAAACGCGCGGGCGCGCGTGGCTCTACATCAACAAACAGTTGAAGCCCGTGGAACTGCGCCTCGGCATCAGCGATGGCACCTACACGGAGATCCTGAACGAACCGGGTGAGCTGCAGCCGAACACCGAGGTCGTCACCTCGGTAATCACGCCGGAGATGGCGAGCCGTCCGGCGACGCAGCAGCAGAATCAGAGCAACAACCCGTTGATGCCGCAGCGCGGACGGCCGGGCGGCGCCGGCGGCCGCGGCGGCGGTCGGTAACGGAACACGACGGATTACGAGCAACGAGGCAACGAGCGACTGAATGTCTGACACAGTGATCTCGGTTCGCGACCTGACCAAGACCTACCAGGTCGGCGACATCGAAGTGCGTGCGCTGCGAGGGGCGTCGCTCGACGTCCGTCGCGGCGAGTTCGTCTGCGTCACCGGCCCGTCGGGATCGGGCAAATCGACGTTCATGCACATCATCGGCTGCCTCGACCGGCCGACCAGCGGCCAGTACTTCCTCGACGGCAAGGACGTGTCGCGGATGTCGAAGGACGAGCTCGCGGGTATCCGCAATACGAAGATCGGATTCGTCTTCCAGGGGTTCAACCTGCTGTCGCGGACGACGGCGCTCGATAACGTCGAACTGCCCCTCCTCTACAACGGCGGCAGCAAGATGAAATCGGCGGACCGCCACAAACGGGCGCGTGAAGTGCTGGAGATCGTGGGCCTCGGCAAACGCATGGACCACTATCCCAACCAGCTGTCCGGCGGCCAGCAGCAGCGCGTCGCGATCGCCCGCGCGTTGATCAACAAGCCATCGATCCTGCTCGCGGACGAGCCGACCGGGAACCTCGATACCCGCACCAGCATCGAGGTCATGGACATCTTCCAGAAGCTGAATCTGGAGCACGGCATCACCGTGGTCCTGATCACCCATGAAATGGACATCGCCGAGCACGGCACGCGCTTCGTCAAGTTCCGTGACGGCCGCATTCAGATTGACGAGAAGATCACCCATCGCCGGATGGCGTCGGAGGAATTGAAGACGCTGCCGCCGCCCGACGACGACAACTCGCACGTGCCGCCGTCGGTCGCGCAGAAACAGCAGGAGCCGGTGGCGCGCTGAGGACCTTATGTCAATTCTGATGACCCTGCGGATCGCGCTCAAGGCGCTCAACCGCAACAAGATGCGCACCGTGCTGACCATGCTCGGCATGATCATCGGCGTCGGCGCCGTGATCACGATGGTGGCGCTCGGCACCGGCGCGCGGACGACCATCGAGGAGCGCGTCAAGTCGGCGGGCACCAACATGATCAACGTCAACGCCGGCAACTTTTCGCAGGGCGGCGTCCGCATGGGGCAAGGCAACTCGACGACGCTGACGCCGGACGACGCGGCGGCGATCAGGAATCTGCCGGGCGTGCAGTACGCCGCAGCCGGCGCGCAGACGCGGGCGCAGGTCATCGCGGGCAATCAGAACTGGTCGACGCAGATCCAGGGCACCGACACGGACCTGCCGCTGATCCGCAGCTGGCCGAACAAGTATGGGGCGTTCTTCACCCAGCAGGACGTCGCCGGCGCGCAGAAGGTCGCGGTGCTCGGGACCGTCGTCGCCAACACGCTGTTCGGCGAGGACGTCGATCCGACCGGGCAGATCATCCGCATCAAGAACCAGCCGTTCAAGGTGATCGGCGTGATGGCGAGCAAGGGTCAGTCGTCGATGGGGCAGGACCAGGACGACACGATCTTCGTCCCCTACACGACGGTCATCAAGAAGCTTCAGGGGCAGCAGCACATCAACAGCGTCACGGTTTCGGCGGCAC
>JBKPSE010000375.1:0-5393 GCA_046765855.1 Acidobacteriota bacterium
CCTCGATTTCCGTCCGATACAGATCGCGGATCGGCGGATCACCAATCTCGTACCACGCGCCGTACTTGATCTGCGCCACGTGAATGACGACGAAGACGAGCGTGACGATGCCGGTCCAGATCATCGTCGTCGAGGCGATGCTCTTGCGGCTGGTGTGCCCCGCCCATGACTTTTTCTCATAGCCGATATTCCGCGCGCGCTGGTTGTTCGTCCACATCGTCACCGTTTTGTAGATGTGGAGCAGGAACAGGACGGCGAGGGCGATCTCTGCCGGCACGACCAGCGGATTCGAGACGAGCGCGTGCGAATAGTGATTGAACGTCTCGCGCCCGGCGAAAACCATCAGGTTGCCGGCGAGGTGGAGCACGAGATAAGCGAAGAGAAGAAGACCGGTGATCCCGATGAGCAGCTTGGTGCCGACAGACGAAGAGAACACCCTGCGGAACGACATCAACCCCTGATGATAGCGCAGATGACGTATGATTAAATGATCCCACGATGAAGATCCACGAGTATCAAGCGAAGAGCATTCTGGCGAAGTACGGCGTACCGGTGCCGCAGGGAGAAGTGATCTTCAACGCCGCGGATGCGTCGAACGTCGCGCAGCGTCTCGGCGGCGGCACCGTCGTCGTCAAAGCGCAGATTCACGCCGGCGGCCGCGGCAAGGGCGGCGGCGTCAAGGTGGTGAAGAATCCCGGCGACGCGAAAGCGGCGGCGGAAAAGATGCTCGGCATGAATCTCGTCACCTACCAGACCGGACCGTCAGGACAGAGAGTGCAGCGCGTGCTGATCGAGCAGGGACTCGAGATCGAGCGCGAGCTGTATCTCGGCATCGTTCTGGATCGCGCGACCGAGCGGCTCGTGCTCATGGTGAGCCAGGAGGGCGGCGTCGAGATCGAGAAGGTCGCGCACGAAACGCCTGAGAAGATCCACAAGGAGTATGTGCACCCCGGGCTCGGGCTTGCCGCCTATCAGGCTCGCAAGCTGGCGTTTGCGCTCGGCCTGCAGGGCGAGCAGATCAAGCAGGCGGTCAAGGTGATGACCGCGCTCTATGACGCGTTCGTCGCGACGGACGCGTCGCTGCTCGAGATCAATCCGCTGATCGTGACCCGTGAGGGGCGCCTTCTGGCGCTCGACGCCAAGATCAATTTCGACGACAACGCACTGTTCCGCCATCCCGACTTCAAGGAGCTGCGCGACCCGAGCGAGGAGGACCCGCTCGAAGTCGAGGCGTCGAAGTACAGCCTCAACTACATCAAGCTGGATGGGACGATCGGTTGCATGGTGAACGGCGCCGGGCTGGCGATGGCGACGATGGACATCATCAAGCTGGCGGGCGGTGAGCCGGCCAACTTTCTCGACGTCGGCGGCGGCGCGAACGCGGATCAGATCAAGAACGCCTTCCGCATCCTGATGGCCGACAAAGCGGTGAAGGCGGTGTTCATCAACATCTTCGGCGGCATCCTGCGCTGCGACATCCTCGCCGAAGGCGTAATCGCCGCGGTCAAGGATCTCGGTGTGCCGGTCCCGATCGTGATTCGCATGGAAGGGACGAACGTCGAGAAGGGTAAGCAGATGCTGAAGGAGAGCGGCCTCAATTTCACGACCGCCGACGACATGAAGGAAGGCGCGGAAAAGGTCGTGGCGGCGGCGAACCGGCAGGCGTCCGCGTAGCGATCAGAAAAGCATCAATGGCCGTACTGATAAGCAAGAACACGAGACTGCTGGTCCAGGGCATCACCGGACGCGAAGGGACGTTTCACGCGAAAGCGGCGCAGGCCTACGGCACCAACGTCGTCGGCGGCGTCACGCCGGGCAAGGGAGGCACCACGCACGAGGGATGGCCGGTGTTCAACACCGTGGCAGAGTGCGTCGCCGCGACCGGCGCGAACGCGTCGGTGATATTCGTGCCGCCGCCAGGCGGAGCCGATGCCGTACTCGAAGCGGCAGACGCCGGACTCGATCTCGCGGTCTGCATCACCGAAGGCATTCCGACGCTCGACATGCTGCGCGTGTTCGGCGTCATCCGCGGCGGCAAGACACGGGTGATCGGTCCCAACTGTCCCGGGCTGATAACAGCGGGGCAGGCCAAGGCAGGTATCATTCCCGGCCACATTTGCAAGGAAGGGCGCGTCGGCATCGTGTCGAAGAGCGGCACGCTGACCTACGAAGCCATCCACCAGCTCACCAGGAACGGGCTGGGCCAGACCACGTGCATCGGCATCGGCGGCGATCCGCTGATCGGCACCAGCTTCATCGACGCGCTGTCGCTGTTCGCCGACGATCCGCAGACCGAAGCGGTGGTGATGATCGGCGAAATCGGCGGCAACGCCGAGCAGGATGCCGCGGCCTGGATCAAGACGCACTTCAAAAAGCCGGTGGTCGGCTTCATTGCGGGACAGACCGCGCCGCCGGGCCGGCGGATGGGTCATGCCGGCGCGATTATCGCCGGCGGCAAGGGGACGGCGGCAGAGAAGATGGAGGCGCTCTCGAGCGCGGGCGTACGCGTCGTGAAGAGTCCGGCCGACATCGGCTCGGCGGTGAAAGAGCTCCTGAGGGCGTAGGCGTAACTATCCGGCGAGCGCGGCGGAGCCATGGGGGCTTCGCCGAGCCGAATGCCGGAGGCATTCGGAAATGAAACAATGACACGCGTCGTTAACGATTTCAGCATCCAGGTCGCGACGGTCAACGGGTCCGGAAGTCAGACGGCCAATCTCGTGCTGCTCCGATCCATCTTCCAGATGGGCATCCCGGTATCGGGCAAGAACATGTTCCCGTCCAACATCGCGGGACTGCCGACGTGGTACACCGTGCGCGCCAACAAGGACGGCTTCATCGCGCGAAAGAAGGAGGTCGACTTCCTCGTCGCCATGAATCCTGAGACGGCGAAAGAAGATGTCATGACCCTCGAACCGGGGCGCGCCGTCCTCTACGACGAACCGTTGAAGCTGAACGAGCTGCGCTCGGATCTTACTTTCTACCCCGTCCCGTTCGACAAGATCGTGGCTACCGTCTGCACCGACGCCAAGCTCCGGCGCCTGGTCAAGAACATGATTTACGACGGCGTGCTCTCGCACCTGCTCGAGATCGACATGGCCGAGATGGAGAAGGCGCTCCGCAAACAGTTCGGCAAGAAGGCCAAGGCCGCCGATTTGAACATGGGCGCCCTGAAGGCGGGATCGGAATACGCCGCCCAGAATCTGAAGAAGACCGATCCGTTCGCGGTCGAGCGCATGAACCGGACCGCCGGCATGATCCTGATGGAGGGCAACACCGCGGCGGCGCTCGGGGCGATGTTCGCCGGCGTCACCGTGGTCGCCTGGTATCCGATCACTCCCTCTTCCTCGCTTCCCGAGGCGCTGATCGGCTACATGAAGAAGTACCGCATCGACAAGACGACGGGGAAGGCGACCTATGCAATCGTCCAGGCGGAGGACGAAATCGCATCGATCGGAATGGTGCTCGGCGCCGGCTGGGCCGGCGCCCGCGCGATGACCTCGACGTCGGGTCCCGGGGTCTCGCTGATGAGCGAGTTCGCCGGACTCGCGTACTACGCGGAGATCCCCGGCGTCGTCTTCGACATTCAGCGCGTCGGACCGTCCACGGGTCTCCCGACGCGAACGGCGCAAGGGGACATCGCGTCGACGGCGCTGCTCTCGCATGGCGACACGCGCCAGATCATGCTCATCCCGAGCTCGATCGAAGAGTGCTATCAGATGGCGCAGGAGGCCTTCAATCTGGCCGAGCGCTTCCAGCAGCTCGTGTTCGTGATGAGCGATCTCGATCTGGGCATGAACATGTGGATGTCGCAGCCGTTCACGTATCCCGATCGCGCCTACGACCGCGGCAAGGTGCTCGACGCCGAATCCGTCAAGGCGCTCGGCGCCGAGTGGGGGCGCTACGCCGACGTCGACGGCGACGGCATTCCCTACCGGACGCTGCCGGGCACGGGCATGCCCTCGTACTTCACGCGCGGGTCGGGCCACAACGCACGCGGTCAATACAGTGAGCGGCCTGACGATTATCAGAACAACGTCGATCGGCTGTCACGCAAGTTCGATACGGCGCGGAGCGCGGTACCCGCGCCCGTCGTCGAAGATGCGAAGGCAGAGATCGGGATTATCGGCTACGGCACCAGTCACTGGGCGATTGACGAGTGCCGCGCGCAGCTCGAGAAGGAGTACGGCCTGCGAACCGCCTACATGCGGCTCCGCGCCTATCCGTTCTCGAAAGAGGTCGAGGATTTCATCGCGCGCTATCCGCGCGTCTACCTCGTCGAGCAGAACCGCGACGCGCAGATGAAGATGCTGCTGCGCATCGATCTGCCCGAGGGAGCGACCAACCATCTCCGCAGCGTGCTGCACTACAACGGCCTGCCGGTCGACGCGCGCTCGCTGACGGACGAAATTCTGGTTCAGGAAGGGCGCAAGGCGCGCGACACCGTTCAGGCGACGGCGATCCCGACCGGGGCGCGCGTTGCCGTGGCGAGAGAGGACTAATCGTGGTCGACCCCAAAAAGAATCGAATCGGTCTCGAAATCCAGCCGTATCGCGGCGGCAAGACGACGCTGTGCGCAGGCTGCGGGCACAACGCGATCTCGGAGCGCATCATCGATGCCTTCTTCGAGATGGGCATCCACCCCCGCGACGTGATCAAGCTCTCGGGGATCGGCTGCTCGAGCAAGACGCCAGCCTACTTCCTCGGCGAAGCGCACGGCTTCAACTCGGTGCACGGGCGCATGCCCTCGGTCGGCACCGGAGCGCTGCTCGCCAACCGCAAGATGCTCGCAATCGGCATCAGCGGCGACGGGGATACCGGCGCGATCGGCATCGGTCAGTTCGTGCATCTGATGCGCCGCAACCTGCCGCTCGTCTACATCATCGAAGACAACGGCTGCTACGGGCTCACCAAGGGACAGTTTTCGCCGACCGCCGACGTCGGATCGACCTTGAAGAACGGCGTCGTCAACGATCTGCCCCCGATCGACACCTGCATGCTCGCCGTCCAGCTCGGCGCCTCGTTCGTGGCGCGGTCGTTCTCGGGCGACAAGAAGCAGCTGCTCTCCATCCTCAAGGCGGCAATCGCTCATCGCGGCACGGCGATGATCGACGTGCTGTCCCCCTGCGTGACCTTCAATGATCACGAGGGCTCGACCAAGAGCTACGCCTACGTCAAGGAGCACGACGAGCCGAGCGGCGAGGTCAACTTCGTCCCCTTCTTCGAGGACATCGCGGTCGACTACGATCCGGGCACGACGACCTCGGTGACGATGCACGACGGATCGAAGCTGTACCTGAAGAAGGTGGCGGAGGATTACAATCCCACCGACAAGCTGGCCGCGATGGCGCTGATGCACGAGACGCATTCACGCGGCGAGTTCGCCACCGGCGTCC
>JBKPSE010000376.1:0-11224 GCA_046765855.1 Acidobacteriota bacterium
ATTTCGCGACGAAAGCGGCCGCAGCGATCACCACGATTCCGCCGAGGCGCTCGTACCAACGTGCGCGGCTGAAGAGCAGCCACCACAGCAGAATGAGCAGCGCCGCCAGGGCTGCGCCGATCATGCCGACGCCGGCGTACTCACGCGCGACCACCGGAGTGATGTAGCCAAGTATGACGAGAAGGACCGCCGCGGCGACGCCCGGCCAGAGCCGTAGCGGTCTGCGCGAATCAGGCGGCTCGTTGTGTATCGACATTGGCACTCCTGTTGGTTACTCCGAGCGCAACGCTTGCAGCACGTCGACCCGCGCCGCGCGCATCGCCGGGATCAGTGACGCCGCCACGGCAGCGCCGATGAGGACGGCGGCGGCGCCGGCGATCGGCAGCAGCCCGGGCCGCTCTACATGATCGAAAAGGCCGGAGACGATGCGCGCGAGGGCGTATCCGCCGAGAACGCCTGCGAGGATGCCGGCCGCGGCAATGGTCACGCCTTCGCCGACGACGCGCGCGAGCAGCTGGCGCGGCGCGGAGCCTACGGCCAGCCGCACGCCGAACTCACGCGTGCGTGCGCTGACCGAGAACGCCAGCACGCCGGCGACGCCGACCACGGCAATCAACAGCGCGATGCCCGCGAATCCAGAGAAGACGAATGCATTGAGCCTCTCCGGTGCCAGCACCTGCGCGCGTACGTCCTGCAGCGTTGCGGCGCGCTCGACCGGCTGGTCCGGCGCGATCGCGCGAACGATGCGGGTAACCGCGGGCACGAGCGCATACGGATCGCCTGCGGCGCGGACGAACAGCCGGCCGCCCACGCCAATCTGGCGCACGGGGTGATAGATCGTCATGGCCGCCGTTCCGGCAAGCCGTTCGTCATCTACGTCGGCAACAATGCCGACGATGCGCCGGGGTGGCAGGCGGCTGAAATACGGGTCCGTCCACCGCATCGTCCGGTTCAACGCGTCGCCGTTGGGAAACAGTCGCTGGGCAACGCTCTGACTGACGATGACGACGGGATCCGTTCCGATCCGATCGACGTCGGTGAAGTCCCGTCCGGCAAGGAGTGGCACTCCGAGCACGCCAAAGAAGCGCGGCGTCACGATACGGAAACGGGCGCGCGGATCCTCTTCGCCGTTGGCCGGCCGGTAACCCTCGACCGTGAAGGACACCCCCATCGACAGGTTGCCCGCGTCCCGCCACGGCGTGAAACTGCCAATCGCGACGCCGTCCACTCCCGGCAGTTCGGCGACGCGCCGCGCCGTATCGTCGTAGAAGGAAATGAGCCTCGTATCGCCGGCGCCCGGCGCCGATGTCGGAATGTCGAAGACGAGCACGTGCCGCATGTCGTAGCCGGTCTGCGCATGTTGCAGCGTGACCAGCGTCGCAAGCAGCATCCCGGCACCCGCGAGCAGCACGAACGAGAATGCGATCTGCGACGTGGCGAAGATGCGCAGCCGCCGCTTCGTCGCCGGCGTGATACGCAGCGTGCCGTTCGCGAGGCCGAGACCGCCGGACGCGTACGGTGACGGCAGTCGCGGCACGTAGGCAAGAAGGACGGCCGCGGCCATCGCCAGTGCCGCACCGATCCACAGCACGCTCGCGTCGAGCGTTACGTCGAGCGCGCGAACGGAAAACCGCGCCGCGTATCGGGCGACGATCCCGACGAGCGGGCGCGCGAGCAGCACGCCGAGAATTGCGCCCGCGCCGCACAGCACCAGGCTTTCGGCCAGCAGCGTGCGGCGCAGCGCCGCGTGGCCGGCGCCGAGCGCGGCCCGCACCGCAAGTTCTCCTTCGCGCCGAACCGATCGGGCGAGGATGAGATTCGCCACGTTCGAACAGGCGATGACGAAGACCACGCCGGCCGCCGCAAGCAGAACGAGCAGCACGGTCCGCGCCGGGGCCGCGATCTGATCGCGCAGCCGCATGACGCGAAGTTGTACGTTGCCTCGCGTTGAATATGCTTCGGGGTGCGCGGCGACGATCGCAGCGTGCGCGGCGCTCAGTTCCGCGCGCGCATCTTCCAGCGTCGCCCCGGGCGCAAGCCTGCCGAACAGCTCCGTCATGCGATGGGTGCGGCTGGTCACCATCGTCGCACTGAGGTGGTGCGGGCTGGTGATGACGTTGGCGATGAGTTCAGTGTCTGCCGGATACGGGATCGAGGGTTCGAGGACTCCGACGATCGTCGCCGCATTCGGCCCGAGACGGATCGTTTTTCCCACGACGTGGGGATCGCTGTTGAGTGAGGACACCCAGAAGCGATAGGTCAACACGGCCACAGGCGCGGCCTTCGGCCCTTCGTCGTGCGCGTTGAGCAGTCGGCCGAGTACCGGACGCAAACCCATGACGTCGAAGTACGAACCGTTGACAACGCCTGCTTTCACGACGCGCGGCTCGCTGCCGAGTCCGACGAGCGTGAAGTCGACGGTGGAGAAATCGCCGAACGCGGCGATCATGGTGACGCGTGATTTCAGATCGTTGATCTCGGCCATCGAGAACGTCGTGTTCTCCGTGCCGATACCTGGCGCCGCCTGGCGGATGTAAAGGAGACGGTTCTCGTCCCGGTTGACGAGCGGCCGCAGCAGGACGCCGCGCACGACGCTGAAGATCGCGGCATTGGCGCCGATGCCGAGCGCCAGCGTGATGGTCACGGTCGCGGCAAGGCCTTTGGCGCGGAGCAGCGAGCGGACGCCGACGCGCATGTCGTGCGCGAACGCTTCGGCGAGATCGAACCAGCGGCTGTACCACACGCGCCGCATCGATTCGCGCACGGCGGGCACGTAGCCGAGCTCGCGCATCGCGTCGAGCCGCGCGCGCTCGGGATCCTGTCCGGCCTCGATCCGCTCCTTGATACTGATCGCGAGGTGCCCGCGGATCTCGTCGTCGAGTTCGCGCTCGTCGGGACGCATGCTACTTCTTGCCCGGCGCCGGGTTCATGATGCGGCCGATCGCGTGCACCAGCTGCGACCAGCGGTCCTGCTCGCGCGACAGCTGCGCTTTTCCCGCGGCGGTGAGCCGGTAGAACTTCGCGCGCTGATTGGCTTCACTGACTCCCCATTCGGCCTGGAGCCAGCCGCGTTTTACCAGTCGGTGCAACGCGGGGTAGAGCGAGCCGGTTTCGACCTTGAGCAGGTCGTCCGACTGGCTCCGGATCGCCTGGCCGATGCCGTGGCCGTGCTGCGGACCCCACTGCAGCGTGCGCAAAATCAGCATGTCGAGCGTGCCCTGGAGCAGCTCCAGGCGCCCGTCTTCGGGAGTTTTCGCCATAGTAGTAGGCAGTCTACGGCTTAGACGTAGACAATCTACGACATGTTCCCCGCCTTCGCGCTTCGCGCTGATGGCAGGACAACCCGAACGCCGCGTCGCGCTTCGGCGGGGCAGGCCCGGTTTCGCGCTGCGCGCTACGGCGGAGCGGGCCTTATCGCGTTCATCGAGTGCGGATATTGTAGGGATGACATGGACTTCGACATCACCGTCGACATCAACGCCCCGCCCGACGTCGTGTGGACGGTGATGTCCGACGTCGAACGGTGGCACGAGTGGACGGCGTCGATCCGTGGCATCAGGCTGCTGGATCCGGGCCCGTTGCGCGTCGGCAGCCGGGCCATCGTTCGCCAGCCGCGGTTTCCTCCAGCCTTATGGAAGGTCACGGTGCTGGACCCTGGACGCTCGTTTACCTGGACCACTCGCGGGCCGGGGATGCGGGTCGACGGGACACACACCGTCGCATCCATGCCCGGCGGGACCCGCGCGACACTGCATCTTCGCTATCAGGGCGTCATTGCCAACCTGCTGGCGCGTGCGACGCGGCGTATTACCGAGCGCTATCTGAAGCTCGAAGCGAACGGACTGAAGCAGCGGAGTGAAGAGCGGAACGCCCAGAACCCGCCGCGCGATTAAACACGATCGGCGACGGCGCGAACGCCGCTCTGGCGCGCGCAATTGGCGCAGCAGTACATCGTCCCGTTCGCCTCGGTGCCGTGTCCGATGATGTGGCATCCGCAATGCGCGCAGTGCGGCGCAAGCTTGTGGATTGCGCATTCGAAGCTGTCGAACGTATGAGTCTTGCCCGCCGCTCTGATCTCGAAGGATTTGTCGTAGTCGTTGCCGCATACCTCACATGTCGCCATGTCATGACCTCCGCAGGCGAGGCATGTGCATGCGCCGTTCCGGCTGCCCGACCGCTGAGGTTCAGCGCGGCGGTATGATGGACGGATTCAACCGCAGGAGGATTCGTGAGAGGAGTTCGGCTTCTCGTGGGCACGCGCAAGGGCGCGTTCATCCTGACCTCGGACGGCAAACGCCAGAAGTGGGACGTGAGCGAGCCGATGTCGGGCGGCTGGCAGTTTTATCACCTGAAGGGATCGCCGGCAGATCCCAATCGCATTTACGCGTCGCAATCGAGCGACTGGTTCGGCCAGACGATGCAGCGCAGCGACGATGGCGGGAAGACCTGGCTGACCGTCGGCAACAAGTTCGTCTATGACGGCGTTCCGGGCACGCACCAGTGGTACGACGGTACGCCGCATCCATGGGAATTCAAGCGGGTGTGGCACCTCGAGCCATCGTTGACGGACCCCGACACTGTTTATGCCGGCGTCGAGGACGCGGCGTTGTTCAAGTCGACGGACGGTGGCCAGACGTGGACGGAGCTCTCCGGTCTGAGAGGCCACAGCACCGGCTCCAACTGGGCGCCGGGCGCCGGCGGCCTGTGCCTGCACACGATCCTGATCGATCCGGCCAATCACGATCGCTTGTTCGTGGCAATCTCCGCCGCGGGAGCGTTTCGTTCGGACGACGGCGGCGCGACCTGGAAGCCGATCACGCGCGGCCTGCACTCGAAGTACTTGCCCGATCCGACGGCGGAAGTGGGGCACTGCGTTCATCGCATCGCGATGCATCCATCGCGGCCGCGCACCTTGTTCATGCAGAAGCACTGGGACGTGATGCGCACGGATGACGCGGGCGAGTCCTGGCGAAAGGTGAGCGGGAACCTGCCCACCGACTTCGGCTTCGTGATCGACGTCCACGCGCACGAGCCCGAAACCGTGTTCATCGTCCCGATCAAGAGCGACTCGGAGCATTACCCGCTCGACGGCAAGCTGCAGGTGTTCCGCAGCAAGTCCGGCGGCGAGCAGTGGGAGCCGTTGACCAACGGACTGCCGCAGAAGGACTGCTACGTCAACGTGCTGCGCGAAGCGATGGACGTGGATACGCTCGATGACTGCGGCGTCTATTTCGGCACCACCGGGGGACAGGTGTACGCATCGACCGACGGCGGTGACAGCTGGAACGCGATCGTCCATGATCTGCCGCCGGTTCTCTCGGTGGAAGTCCAGACGGTCTGACGATGGTTCGCGTCGAATTGCCGTTTCACCTGCGGCGCCTCGCGTCGGTCGAGCGCGAAATCTGCCTCGACGTCGACGGAACCATCACGCCACGGCGCGTCATCGAAGCGATCGAGGCGCGCTACCCGATGTTGCGCGGAACCATCCGGGACTATGCCACCGACCAGCGTCGTCCGTTTCTGCGCTTCTTCGCGTGCGAACAGGACGTGTCGCTCGAAGGACTCGACGTGCCACTGCCCGACGCCATCGCGTCCGGCGCCGAACCGTTCATGATCGTCGGCGCGCTGGCGGGGGGCTAGTCTGCCCGGGTTGACGCTCGCCTGATTGAGCGGCGCCCGACCAGCAGCGCGATTCCACCGCTGATCAGCACGAGCGATGCAGGTTCGGGCGTGGCGGCGACGCCAGTGAATTGATACGTATAACCTTCGAGGCGCGCGTCGAAATCGCTGAATCGGTTGTTGTAGGCGACCGCGCCCGTGCCCGACCCGAAGAGCGTGCCGTCGAAGAGGAGATTACCAGTCGGTCCCGTCACCCTGAGGACACCGGAAAAGTCCACTGGCCCGGTCACGCCGCCACCGCTGAACCGCTCGGCCGGGAAGTTGAGGACTCTGGTGGGTCCGACAAACGAAAGCGTCCCCGTGACGTCCGCTTCGATCAAGCCGATCCCGGGTAACGCGTTCGAGTGTCCCGAGAAGACCGCAGTTTGTGTCAATGGAATCGCCGCACCCAGACATCCGGCCAAGCAGAAGCCGGGACTCAAAGGAACTCCCCCGAAAGTGACTCCGAAGATGTCGAGCGTGTAATCGGGGAAGACCAGGCGCAGCTCCTGCTCGAACGCCGCCAAATGCGGCCCGCCAGCGAGGAAGCCGCTGACAGGAATCGGGTCGGCGGCCGCGGGTGCCGCCTGGAGCACCAGAAAGGCAAACGTTATCCCCGCCACAGTCCTGTGTAGGAACGCGCGCGCACACATATCTGCCTCCCTTACGGCTGAATGGCGGATCGCAGCAAGAAGGCCGACGTCAGCCGTAATCGGCCACACGGTCCGCGCAGGATGGCGAACCCCCGTCCTGCGCGTTGCAGAGGAGTTGCGCGACGAAATCGGTGATAATCGCGGTCCTGACGACGCGATTGGAGGAAGACATGCGTTGTTCGGGCATCGGATACCTGCTCGTCTGCCTGACCGCGGTTGCATTGTTCGCGTGCGCGGGGCCCACGAGGCCGACCGATTCGTCTTCGAACAACGGCACGTCGAGCACGACGGCCCCGCCGGCGCCAGGCCCGATCCAGGAGGGAATCTCGCTCGCCAGCGTCAGTCCCTCTTCCGGCGAGCAGTTCGCCGTCACCGATACCATCGTCAACGGCCTGGCCCTTCCAAATTTCCAGGCAACCTTCAACGTCGTCTCCAAAGACGCCATTCCTGACGCCAAGCTGGAGGTTGAGCTTCTCGACGCAGCCGGAGCGCAGTGCTGGTATGGCTTCTTCGACCATGCAGTTCCATCGGGAACCGCCACAACGATTCCGGTGAGTGGAGCCAGCGGCAAGCTCGATGGTCCTACTCGGAATGGAACCTGCGACACATTTCCTGAGTACATCGCAAGCATCAGGGCCACATTGCTGACGCTGCGCGGTCCCGAAGTGAACGGGCGTCTGACCCGGACGGATTACCTGACGCAGACGTTTCCTCTCGCCTACACAGTCAACCGATATCCACCGGCCCCGCCAAATGGGCCCGCAACACCGCCGACGATTTCGGCGGTGACCTATGCCAACAACGTCCCCACCGGCAGCGCGGATCCGCCACTGCCCGGCGACTACATCAGCGTGGGATGCAGAGTCCTGGAAGCCGACGGCGCGGCAATGACGATCGCGATCACGGTTGCGTTCGACGGCATCGCTCCGCAGAAATCTACGGGCGCATTCCCCGCAGGTGCCTCGTCGTCTGCCGCGGGTGCGTTCCTGACCGCAGGGGTCCCTGTTCCGAACACGCTGAAGAGTCCGGTGCACGTGAAAATCACGTGCGACGCGACCAATTCGCGCGGAGAAACCGCATCGCGGAGCATCGACATCGGAAGCGCCAGATAGTTGGAGTCAGGTTCGACCTCGAGCGCGCGAGCGACGCTTTCGCGAATCGTCGCCGGAGTCGGTGCGTGCCCTATCTCGGGGCGGCTACTTCGGCTGGCCGCGTCGCAGCCTCCATAATCCGCGCGCCGAGAGGACGACGGTCAAACCCCCGACGCCGCCGAGTGCCCAAAGTGTCCAGACGAAAAAGAAGCCGCCGGCGGATCTCGCGATGTCGGGGTAATGTGCTCCCCTCATGTGAATGACGGGCATCCCTGCCGCGAACAATCCGGCGAGAAACATGATGATGAGGCCCGATCGTCGTCCGGCGAGCACGAGGGTTCCGTACAGGAAGACGACGAGAACGAGCAGCGCAATGTTTGAGGATTCCGCCTTCGATATGCCACGGACGATGTCGTCGGTGATGTGAAGCGTGAGCAAGAGGATCGAGAGCAGAGACGTGATCGGCAGGACGGTGGCTTCCTTCATTGCGCGAACATAGTGGCCGCACCGATGCGCTCCAACAACCAGCTTGCGACGAAAGGCGGATTTGGTCCGCCGAAAGGGGTAATCAGCTCGTCGAACGGCTGCCTCGGCGCGCAAAAACCCTTCGCGAAGGCGGCCTACATCTGCCGGAAGATGTGCAGGTAGTTGCGGCTCACCGGCAGGATTTCGTCTCGACCCTTCAAGTGAAGTTCGGCCGTCTCATTGTCGTGCCGTTTGATGTGGCTGATGGCGCGAAGATTCACGACGACCGACCGGTGAACTTGCGCGAATCGCGTGGGGTCGAGCTGCTCGAGCAGCTCCTTCAGCGGCGTCCGAACTACGGCCTCCGCCGGCGTGCCCGCATCGCGCCAGGCGACGATAGTGTACTTGGCGTCGGAGCGGACGTAATCGACGTCATCGATCGCAATCAGGCGCACGGTCTTGCCCGCTTGCGCGCGAATCCATCGCAGCGTCTCTTTCTTGCCGCCGCTGCTCTGCAGCGTCGCGAGCTGCTCGCTCAGCTGCCGCAACAGCTGCTCGGTGTTGATCGCCGGCCGTGATGACTGCAGGCGTTCCTTGAGCCGGCTCACCGTGTCCGCGAGCCGCGCCTGTTCGATCGGCTTCAGCAGATAGTCGAGAGCTCCCTGGGCAAAAGCCTGCACCGCGTAGTGATCGTACGCGGTGACGAACACGAGATGTGCGCGCCGGCCGATGTGATTCGCGGCGTCGACGCCCGAAAGCCCGGGCATGTGAACGTCGAGAAAGCAGATGTCGGGACGACGCGCGTCGAACAACTCGACCGCCTCGCGTCCGTTCCGCGCCTCGGCGACAATTTCGAGCTCGGGCCACACGACGGCAAGCTGGCGGCGCAGCGCCTCGCGCAGCAGCGGTTCGTCCTCCGCAATCAACGCTGTCGCCCGCATGCTCATGTGAGTGCCGGCATGTCGATTTCGACGACGGTACCGCGCGTTCGGGCCGGCGTCAGGCGGAGGTGCGCCGCATCGCCGAAGATCAGCTGCAGCCGTTCGGCGAGCGTTTTCAGGCCGGTGCCGAGACCGTTCGGCGGCTGATGCGGTCCGGCTCCGGTATCGGCGACGCGAACCACGCAGCGTTCGCCGTGCCGCGTGATGTCGATATCGATCCGGCCGCCCTCTTCGCTGGGGTCGATGCCGTGCCGCACGGCATTCTCGACCAACGTCAATAGGGTGGTCGGAGGACAGCGGACTTTCAGCGACGACGGATCGACGTTGATCGCGTACTGCAGGCGGTCGGGCATGCGCATCTGCATCAGCTCGAGATAGGGGCGGACAAGCTGCAATTCGCGCTCGATCGTCGCCGCCGGCTCGTGGAGCAGCGGCACCGCCGCGCGCAGGTAGGCGGTGAGGCTGCGCAGCAGCGCCGATGCATGCGGCGAGCCCGCGTCGACGAGCGCTTGCACGTTCGCGAGCGTGTTGAACAGGAAATGCGGCGCGACCTGCGCCTGCAGCAGATGCAATCGCGCGTCGAGCGCCTGCCGCTCGAGTTCACTGCGCTCGAGCGCGAACGTCAGCTTCTGGGCGCGCAGGAATGCTTCCTTCTGCCGGACGATCGCGGCAAGCGCCGTCCACGGCGCGAGGAGAAGGCCGGCGAACGTCAAGTGGGTCCAGCCTTCCATTCGAGTAGCGTTCTTCCAGAAGGGGGCCGCACCTTCCGGAGTGGACAGCACGTAGATCAGCAGCGTCGTCACCGGCACGCAAACGCCGACCGCGACGACCTGAAGCACCCATCGCTGGAGCCACCGCGGCAGGCGCCGTGGCCACACCTCGAAGACTACGAACGCCGTCATCGCGGAGAAGCCAACGAGGGTGGTGCGGAGGAAGAGTGAGGAGCGAGGACTTTGCCATCCGTGCAGCATCAGCACGCCGACCCCGGTCGACATCGCCAATGCGACCGCAGCCCGCCGCAATGTCTTCACGAAGATGCTGTCGCGTCGGTGACGAGTCACTTGCCTCGCAGGTACTCGAGGATGGCTCGATACTCCTGCCGTTCGGGCCGGTTCGTCACATACCACGCCGCCCAGTCCACGGGCTTCAAGTGGTAGGCGAGATCGCGGACATCAAGGCGGGCGCCCGCTTCGACCAGGGTTTGGACGGCTGCTAGTGAGCCGGACGAAACGGCGTTATGGAGCGGTGCCGCATGTTCGAGGCCCGGCCGCGTCGCGTCGAGATCCACACCGAGGTTCACGAGATGGCGCAGGCCATCGATGTTGGCATTGAAGGCTGCGGCCGCGAGCGCGATCTGCTTCGCGTCACGCGTCGCTGTGCGCGACAGACGCGCGATGTCCTCCCGGCGATCCAGGCAGATCGCCGCGGCCAACGTCATGTTCGCCTCGCTGAAGGGCGCGTTCGCCGCGAGCAGCGCGCGCGCGATCGGGATCGACATCTGATTCGGCGTCCACTCTGATTGCTCCGTGATGTTGAGCAACGCGACGTCCGCGGGCGTGCGTCCCGACCGTTCATGCCTGGCATCGAGGGGCGCCCCTCGATCGATCAGGAGTTTCACCGTCTCGAGGCGGCAATGACCGACCGCCTCGTGAAGAGGGGTGAGTCCACGCGACCAGTGCGGCGTTGTCCGTGCGACGGCGATGTCGAACCCCGCGTCCAGCAGGAGGCGCACGGCGCGCGGGTTATCAGCGCCTGCGAACTCGATGAGCACGGCCGGGTCATCCGACTGTATTCGGTCGACCAGTTTCGGATCCTCGCTGACGATCCGGCGTACGGTGGCCTCGTCTCCTCGCGCGGCGGCAATCAGGAAGGCGTCGTCGCCGGTGACAGCGGCGGCGAAGCCGCGCCGCTCGAGCAGATCGAGCACGTCCGCGCGCGCCATTCGCGCCGCCGCGGCGAATATCGAGCCTTTCTTTGTCTGAAGCGTGGGATCTGCACCGTGGTCGAGCAGATGCTCGAAATAGTGCAGCGGCACACCATTGGCGAGCGCATCCTCGAGTGGCCGGGACTTCCAGTGGCTGACGGCATTCGGATCGACACCATGGTCCAGCAGCCACAAGAATCCGCCATGGTCGTGCCAGTTCATCTTTCGCATCAGCATCAGCCGCAGGCTCGCCTGGGTGAGTTTTCCGCTCTCGACCAGAATCTGCATGGCGCGGTTATCGAGCGTTTCGGGGGTGTGGTACGCAACTTCTCCATCGTTCGGATCGGCGCCACGCTCGATCAGGAGTCGCGTGATCTCCGGATTGTGCGCGACGCCCGCCGCGCCGTAGAGCGCGCATTCCCACTCGTTCTGGGTCTTCTGATCGCCGGCGTAGAATCCAGGGTTCGGGTCGGCACCCGCGTCGAGCAGGGC
>JBKPSE010000377.1:0-3322 GCA_046765855.1 Acidobacteriota bacterium
GGAGTACGCTGCGGATGAAACCGGTGTGCCGGTCGAGCGGATCATTGAAGCGGCGCGCGCCATCGGGCGTGCAGGGCATCGCTTCTCCACGCACAGCTGGCGCGCCGCCGCCGCGGGCAATCTGTGGGGCTGGCAGATTACGCGCTGCCTGTATCTGCTGGTGGTGCTCACTGGCAGCATCGGCACCGTTGGCGGCATGAACCTGCACGTCACCAACAAGTTCGTGCCCAAGCATCCCAATCCGCCGCCAGCGCCGGAGTACTGGAACGAGCTGCTGTTCCCGCGCGAATTCCCGCTGTCGTTTCACGAGCTCAGCTACCTCCTGCCGCACTTCCTCAAGGAAGGGCGCGGCAGGATCGACGTGTATTTCACGCGCGTCTACAACCCGTTGTGGACCAATCCGGATGGCTTTTCCTGGATGGAGATGCTGCAGGACCAGGACAAGATCGGGCTGCACGTGTCGCTGTCGCCGACGTGGAGCGAGACCGCGTGGTTCGCCGACTACATCCTGCCGATGGGACTCGGCACCGAACGCCACGACACGATGAGCCAGGAGACGCATGCGGGGCAGTGGCTCGGTTTCCGCCAGCCCGTGCTGCGGGTCGCCCGTGAAAAGGCGGGGGAAACATTCACGGCGACGTACCAATCCAATCCCGGAGAAGTGTGGGAAGAGTCGGAGTTCTGGGTCGCGCTCAGCTGGAAGATCGATCCGGACGGCGCACTGGGCATTCGCAAGTTTTTCGAGAGTCCGTACCGGCCGGGCAAACCGATCACGATGGACGAGTACTACGGCTGGATGTTCGACAACTCCGTTCCCGGTCTGCCGGAGACGGCCGCGAAGGAAAACCTCACGCCGCTGCAGTACATGCGCAAGTACGGCGTGTTCAAGGTCTCGGAGAACACCTACAGCCGCGCGCACGAGCGCGATGGCTTCAACACGCCATCGAAGAAGCTGGAGTTCTATTCATCGACGCTGGCACAGTGGGGCTGGCCGGAGCACGCGATTCCCCGCTACGTGCCCGGCCACGTGCATTGGCGCGATCTCAAACGTGAAGACGGAGAGTTCGACCTGATGCCGAACTTCCGCCTGCCGACTCTGGTCCACACCCGTTCAGCGGTGAAGTGGCTGTACGAGATCTCGCATTCGAACCCGTTGTGGATCTCGACCGCCGACGCGCGGACGCACGGCATTCAGACCGGCGATCTGGTCAAGCTGCGCACACGGATCGGAACGTTTGTCACGCGGGCGTGGGTGACCGAAGGCATTCGCCCCGGCGTGCTCGGCATGTCGCACCATCTCGGCCGTTGGCGTCTGAAGGAAGATATGGGAGGCGCGCGCACGTCCACCGCGCTCGTGTCGATCGCGCGCGAGCCATCGGCTTCGCTCGGGGCGGGAGGCCGCTATCGCATGCGGCAGGAGCACGGCGCGCGTCCCTTCCAGAGCAGCGATCCCGACAGCCAGCGCATCTGGTGGAACGAAATCGGCGTCCACCAGAATCTCACCTTCCCGGTGCAACCCGATCCGGTCAGCGGAATGCATTGCTGGCACCAGCGCGTGCGCCTCGAGAAGGCGGGACCGGACGATCGCTACGGCGACATCGAAGTCGACACGGAAAAGGCTCACGAGGCGTATAAAGAATGGATGCAGCGTACGCGCCCGGCGCCCGGACCTGACGGCACTCGCCGGCCGTACTGGTTCGATCGTCCCTTGCGGCCGGTAGCCGCGGCGTATCGACTGCCTCCGGACACGCCATGACTGTGCGCGGCCACGGCGCGCCTGTATGGGCCATCTGGGGACTGGTCGCGCTGTTCGGCGTTGTCGAGGCGATCGCCTGGTACATCGCGGGCGGAATCCCGCGCCGCGCGACGGTCGTCGTCCAGGTCGTCACCGCGTGGGCGGTGATGATCATCCTGGCCGCGCTGGCCACGCGCCGCCTGGAGACGCTGGCGCGGCGCATCCGTGTCCACGAGCACACCCATCGCGAAACGCTCGACGAGATCGAGCAACTGCAGACGCAGAACGCGATCCTCGAGATCATCGCGCGCTCGGTCGATGTAACGCTGGCCTTCCAGGCGCTTGCCTCACGCATCGCGCGGCTGGTGCCCTGCGATCGCGTCGGACTCGCGCTGCTCAGCGAGGACGGACAGGAGTTCCAGACCTATACCGCTCGCGTGCACGAAGAGGAACGGCGCGCGAGGCCGCGCCCCGAGATGGTCTTCAAGATCGAGCAGACCATCCTCCGCAACGTTGTCCGATCGCGCGAGGCGCTGATCATTCCCGACGTGTCCGCGGCAGCTGCTGATTTCCTCGACACCAACATCCTGCACACGGCGGGATTTGGCTCGGCGCTGATCGTGCCGCTCGTTTCCAGGGGGCGCGCCGTCGGCACCTTGAACCTCGTCCAGCGGGTCCGCGACGCCTACCGGCAGGAACACATTGCCAGCATTCAACCCATCGCCGAGATTTTCGCCGTCGCGGTAGTCGCGCAGCAGCTGCAGGTGTCGCTGGGAAAGTACCGCTCGATGGAGGCGATGTCCGAGATGACGCTCTCGATTGCCGCCGAGATCAACAGTGCGCTGCAGACGATCGTCGGCCACTGCGATCTGCTCGAGCGCGGTTATCCGGATCCGGCGCTGCAGCGCGATCTGGCGACCGTGGTCCGCCAGGCGCAGCGCATCGAGGGTCTGCTGGCCAAGATGCGAACGGCTGCGCACGAGCGCATGAAGGAAGTGGAAGCCGCCGTGTCACAAGCAGGCATTCCTTCCAGTCCTGAAGCCTTCATCGATCAGGGCGACCCGCAGATCTAGCCGGCCGCTTTCATCTTCAGCCATGCCAGCGTCACGGTGATGGCCAGCAGCACGAAGACGGCAACCGTCGTCAGCACGAAGAACCAGTCGCGCATACGCACGTAGGCGGCGAGCGAGACGACGACGCGCAGAATCGGCGTTGCCATCAGGGTAAGCAGCCCGATCGTCAGCGCGGCGCTCGACACAGCGTTGTTGCCGGCAATGATCCAGGCGACGAGTCCAACCGTCAGGCAGATTGCCGCGGTCACCACACCGGCCTGCAGCAGCTGCCCGAGACGGCGCTCCAGCGCGTCAAGTGAAGCATCGGGCGACTTCACGCGAATGCCTTTCGGAAATACAGGAGCGAGACGGCGGCGAGAATCACGGCCATCAGCAGCTTGAGCCACTTGGCGCGGGCGCGGCCGCCGAACCACAGTCCGGCACGCGATCCGAGCAGCACGCCGATCACGGCCGCAGCTGCCAGGGTCGGCTCGACTTGTCCGCGCGCGTAATACAGCGGGACCGACGCTGCGGC
>JBKPSE010000378.1:0-4045 GCA_046765855.1 Acidobacteriota bacterium
TTGCAGACCTGACCCCCGGAGACCTGACCCCCGTTCGGGAGTTTTGCAGACCTGACCCCGGGGTTCCGGGGTTGGGGGGCGTCTGAGCCACCTTTGGTCAGGGCTGCGCCTTCCCTTGCATGAAGGCGCTGCTTCTGCTGACAGTTCTGGCCCAGGCCCCAGTTGCACCGGCAACGCCGCCGCCGCTGAACCGGGCCGATGCGCATTTCGTGATCGGGTGGCAAAACCTGCACAAGGAACAACCGCAGGACCGCTACAACGACTGGCTGAACAACATCTTTTATGGCGGCGCTGGCGCCGGCTGGTACTGGAACGATCACCTGAAAACCCAGGTCGACATCGGCGCCGGCACCCACGGCCATCAGTATCGCTACGAGCCGCGTGCGGTCGGCGGAACCCAGACCTTCGAATCGTCCCGGGCCGATATCAGCCAGCGCAGCGTGGCGGTCAGCCAGCAGTATCAATTCTTCCGGAACCAGTGGTTCCATCCGCGGCTCGGCGCGGGCGTCGATTTCGCGCGCGAAACAACGCACGAGACCTACGATCCGATATTCGCCTTCGATAACGTGACGCGAACGAACCGCCAGATCGCGCCGGGGCGCAGTGAAACGGAACACCGCAGCGTCGTCCGGCCGTTCGCGGAAGCCGGATTCAAGGCGTACATGACACGGCGCGCGTTCTTCACCGCCGATTCGCGCGTCATGTTCAAGAGCGGGATTGACGAGGTCCTCTTCCGCTTCGGTTTCGGCTTCGACTTCTGAAGGAGCGTTATGTCGCGAAAAATTCTGACCCTGCTGCTCGTCGCAGCGCTGCTGACCACCGGCTGCGCGTCCGCTTCCGGCGGTCGCAGCGGCGCGCAGATCGCTCCGGCGATCGATCAGTCCACGCTCGCCGACTACGCGCAGCGAATTCCCGCCGGCAGCCGCGTCCGCCTCGAGCGCACGAGCGGGGAAATGATGCGCGGCACGCTGATGAAAGCGACGGCGCAGGCGGTGACGATCCAGAAGAACACGAGGATCCCGGAGGCGCCGGTCGAAGTGCCGCTCACGTCGATCGCCCGCCTGACGCTGGACCAGGGCGGCGGTTCGTCGACCGCCAAGGCGATCGGCATCGGCGTGGCCACAGGCGTCGGCGCATTCTTCGCGATTCTCGCGATCATCGCTGCGTCCTGGGACTGATCGCCATCGCATCGAGCAACGGACCGGTGATGGCGGTGGTCACCACCGCCATCACCACCATCATCGTGAAGAGCGACGGACTGATTACGCCGATGTCGAGGCCGACGTTCAATACGATCAGTTCCATCAATCCGCGCGTATTCATCAGGACGCCGAGCGATGCCGCAAAACGCGGCGCCATGCCCACGGTTCGTCCGGCGATGAACGTGCCGCCGAACTTCCCTGCCATGGCCACAACGATGATCAGCGCGCAGATGACCCACTCGCGCGGCGAGGACAGCAGGCCAAGCTCGGTGCGCAATCCCGTCAACGCGAAGAAGGCCGGCAGAAAAAGGATGGTCACGATCGGCGTGCGTTGATCGGTGAGCTGACGGGCGACCGGACTCTCTGCCGGCAGGATCGCGCCAAAGATGAAGGCGCCGAAAATCGCGTGAATGCCGATCAGCTCCGCGACAACGGCGGAAAGAAGGAGACCGGCAAGCGTCCAGGTGACCGCGGCGGACGAGGGCTCGTCGCCGGCGGCGGCTGGCGGCGCGAGCCTGGCAGCCAGCGGTCTTCCTCCTGCCAACATGACGAGGATGAAGGCCGCGGCGAGCGCCGCCGATAGCAGCGCACCGGCGATGGTTGCGCGTGCCACGCCTACGACGACCGCGAGCAAGCACCACGCGGCCGCATCGCCGACGGCGGCACAGGTCAGCGCGGCGGTCCCCAGCTCGGTGCGCGACAGTCCCCGATCGGTGAGAATGCGCGCCAGCACGGGAAACGCGGTGATCGACATTGCGACTCCCATGAACAACGCGAACGTGAGCGGCCGCACGCCGGCGGGACTCAACTCACCGTAGAGATACTCCGCCACCGCAATCCCGAGCATGAACGGCAACGCGATGCTTGCGGCTGAAGTAATCATGAAAGGTGCAGCACGCCTGCGCAGCGATGCGGAATCGAACTCGAGTCCGACGACGAACATGTAGAGCACGACACCGAGCTGCGCGACGACTCCAAGCGCCGGCCGCGCCGCATCCGGAAACAGGTAGGCTTCGGCGCCCGGCGCGAGTCGCCCGAGCAGAGATGGGCCGAGCAGGATCCCCGACAGCACTTCGCCGATCACCGGGGGTTGTCCGAGGCGAGCCAGCGCCTTGCCCAGCAGGCGGCCGGCGATCACAACGACCGCAAGCGCGAGCAGGACGTGCAGCGCGAGCTCCGAGCTCACCGCTCGTGCTTCTCGCGCCGCGAGGCGCCGGCCAGCCGTGCTTCGCGCTCGCGTTCGGTCTCGCGCACGCCGAGATTGAACCACAGGATGCGCAGCGCGACGATGATCATGTTGAGACCGATGAAGCCGGGGAAGATTGCATGGCCGACGTCGTTCAGCCAGTAGGCGGCGAACAGCAGCAGGACGCCGGCGGCGACGAGCGCCCAGGCAAGACGCCGCCGCCGCTCGAGCGCGCGCGGATGCGTTTCGAGCGCCGATGCCCGCGCCGGGTGCACGATCGTCAGCAGCGGCGGATTGGCACGCCCGTCCACGTCGAATACGTCGAAGCGCACCGACGGCGCCGCCTGCACCGCTTCCTCGCAGAATTGACGCGCCTCGTCGAGCGAATCGAACACCACGCAGGTCGCCGCTGCTGGATCCGCGAACGGCTGGGCGTCGGCGCCGCAAGTGAGGCCGGTGTCTTGATCGCGGGCAAACGCGGCGAACTGACGCGGCTCGATGATCTGCGTCCAGTTTGCCGGCCGACGCGCCGGATCGTGGAGCCGAAGCACTTGCACGCGGCAATTCTAGTAAACTCTCGCGCGTGAGAAATTCATCCCTCGCACTCTCTGTCGCCGCGCTCGCTCTGGCTGCCGGCGTGACCCTCAATTTCGGCGCGGGCGCCGCGCAGGCCCCGGGCGCCGCCACGCCAGGCGCAGGCCCGATCGATGCGGCGCTCCTCAAGGGCTATCAATGGCGCAGCATCGGCCCGGCACGTGCGGGACGGTCGATCGCCGCCAGCGGCGTGAAAGGCCGGCCGAAAGAGGCGTACTCCGGACAGACCGGCGGCGGCTTGTGGAAGACAACCGACGGCGGCGACACCTGGATACCGGTCACCGACGGCCAGATCCATAGCTCCTCCGTCGGCGCCGTCGCCGTCTCCGAAACCAATCCCGACATCGTCTGGATCGGCATGGGCGAGCAGTGCATCCGCGGCAACATCCAGCCTGGCGACGGTCTCTATAAGTCGGTCGATGCCGGCAAGACGTGGACGCACATGGGGCTGGCCGGGTCGGACGCGATCTCGCGCATCCGCATCCATCCCACCAATCCCGACATCGTGTTCGTCGCCGACTTCGGACGCTACGGCGCGCCGAGCGACGAGCGCGGCGTCTTCAAGACGACCGACGGCGGCAAGACGTGGCGCAAGGTACTGTTCAGGGACAACAAAACGGGAGCGGTCGACATCGCCATCGATCGCAACAACCCGAACGTGATCTACGCGGCGCTGTGGGAGGCGTATCGCGTCGAGTACCAGATGTCGAGCGGCGGTCCCGGCAGCGGCCTCTTCAAATCGACCGACGGCGGCGAGACCTGGAACGAAATCACCCGAAACCCCGGCATGCCGTCCGGCGTGATCGGCAAAATCGGCGTCGCCGTCTCAGGCGCGGATTCCAATCGCGTCTATGCAATCGTCGAGAACGAAAAAGGCGGTCTGTTCAGCTCTGATGACGCGGGCGCCACGTGGAAGCTGGTGAACGAGGGACGCAACATCCGGCAGCGCGCCTTCTATTACACCCACGTGGCCGCCGATCCAAAGAACAAGGACATCGTCTGGGCGCTGAACGTCGGCACCTTCTGGTCTGTCTCTTATACACATCTCCGAGCCCACGAGACT
>JBKPSE010000379.1:0-3237 GCA_046765855.1 Acidobacteriota bacterium
TGCTAAAGGTGCCGTGCCAAGGGTGCGGGTGCTACAGGTGCGGGTGCTACAAGCGCGGGTGCTACAAGCGCGGGTGCGAGGGCGCGGGGTGCCAAGCGCGCGGTGCACTTTTAGCACGGTGCGCACGTTCGGCACCAGCACCTTTAGCACCCGACCGCACCGTTAGCACCAGCACCGTTAGCACCTCACCGCACGTGTAGCACCCTCAGCACGACAGCGTCAGAACCCCATACCCTTAGCACGGCACCTTTAGCACCCGACGGCACCCTTAGCACCAGCACCGTTAGCACCTGACCGCACCCGTAGCACCCTCAGCACGACAGCGTCAGAACCCCGCGCCCTTAGCACGACACGCCGCAGGCAGTATGATTGGTCCGACCAATTATGGCGGGAGCCGAGGGCAGTACCGAACAGGTCGTCGCGTTCGTTCGGGGGTTAATCGATCGGGGACGGCTCCGGCCGGGGGATCGGCTTCCGGCCGAGCGCGAGCTCGCCACGCAAATCGGCGTGAGCCGGCCGTCGGTTCGCGCCGGACTGCACGCCCTCGCGGCGATGGGAGTGGTCCGATCGCGGCACGGCTCGGGGACCTACATCCCCGCGGGGCCGCCGTTGCTCGGCTCGGAGCCGCTCAGTTTTCTCGCCGCGCTGCACGGGTTCACGCGCGAGGAAATGTACGAGGCGCGCCGGATTCTCGAGGTCGAATCCGCGGGACTGGCCGCGCAGCGCGCGACGTCGGACCATCTCGCCACGCTTGCTGAGGAAGTCGCCGGGCTCTTCGCCAACCGCGACAATCCCAATCTCTTCCTGGTGCACGACATCAACTTCCACCGCGCAGTCGCCGACGCGGCGGGCAACGCCATCGTCGGTGCGCTGGTCGGGATGGTGTCGGCGCTCTACTACGAGCGGCGCCGCGAGACGGCGGCGCGCGCCTCCGAAGCGGATTTGCGCGACGCGGCGGAGGCACACCGCCGCATCTATCAGGCGATTCGCCACCGCGATCCCGAGGCGGCGCGCCAGGCGAT
Organism: Acidobacteriota bacterium; assembly: GCA_046765855.1. Classification (GTDB taxonomy): domain Bacteria; phylum Acidobacteriota; class Vicinamibacteria; order Vicinamibacterales; family 2-12-FULL-66-21; genus JAICSD01. The sequence goes on from JBKPSE010000379.1 coordinate 1,023, forward strand.
GAACGAACATCTGCTCCAGGCCGCGCGCTACCAGGCGCAGGAGCAGGCGAAATCGGAGCCGGACAAGTCCGAGGGACGCGTGCAGAAACGGCGCAGGTCGAAATAAATGGGACGTTCGCTGTTCGATCTGAGCGGCAAGACCGCCGTGGTCGTCGGGGGAACCAGCGGGATCGGACGCGTGCTCGCGCTGGGCCTCGCCGACGCAGGCGCGGACGTCGTGGCCACCGCCCGCCGCCAGAATCTGGTCGACGAGGTCGCCGCCGAAATCGAGCGCCGCGGCCGCCGCACCTTGAAGTGCGCGTGCGACGTCGGCGACGACGCGTCGCTGGCCGGTCTGCACGAGGCGGTGGCACGGACGTTCGGCCAGGTCGACGTCGTGGTGAGCGCCGCCGGGATCACCCGGCGCGCGCCGACGCTCGAAATGGACACCGCCGAGTGGCAGCGCATCGTCGACGTCAACCTGATGGGCACGCTGCGCGCCTACAAGGCGTTCGCGCCGGCGATGATCGCGCGCCGGAGCGGCCGCTTGATCGGCATCGCCTCGCTGTCCTCATTCGTCGGCCTGCAGGAAGTCAGCGCCTACACCGCATCGAAGTCCGCGGTCGCCGGACTGACGCGCGCGCTTGCCGTCGAATGGGCGCCGCACGGAATTACCGTGAACGCCATCGCACCTGGCGTGTTCAAAACGGATCTCAACGCCGCGCTGCTCGAAGGGCCGCGCGGCCAGGAGTTTCTGATGCGTACGCCGATGAAACGCTTCGGCAGGCTCGAGGAGCTCGTCGGCGCCGCCGTCTACCTCGCCTCGGACGCGGCGAGTTTCGTGACCGGGCAGCTGCTGGTGGTGGACGGCGGGTTCCTGGCGAGCGGGGTCAATCAGTGAACCCGGTAATCGTCATCAGCGACGCGGACAACGTCGCTACCGCGCTCGAGCCGCTGACGCCCGGAATGGTGCTGCACGACCTCGGGAAGTTGACCGTGCGCGACGCCATTCCGCGCGGACACAAGATCGCGCTGCGCCCGATTGCCTCGGGCAGCTCGGTGATGAAGTACGGCAGCCCGATCGGCGTGGCGACTGCCGACATCGCGCCTGGCGCGCACGTTCACACGCACAACGTCTCGAGCGCGCGCGGCCGCGGCGATCTCAATCGGCATGCCGCGCACGGCGCCGACGGACGCATCGCCGAGCCGCCGGACGATAAAGGGAATCCATGAGCGCGGGTCCGATCACATTCCAGGGATACCCGCGGCCGGACGGCCGCGTCGGGGTTCGCAATCACCTGCTCGTTGTACCAACCGTGATCTGCGCATCGGTCGTCGCCGAACGCGTCGCAGCCGCCGTCGCGCCCGTCGGCACGGCGCTGCCGCACACCGCCGGCTGCGGGCAGCTCGGCCCGGACATGCACACGACGCACGAGACGCTTGCCGCCTACTGCGGGCACCCCAACGTCGGCGCCGTGCTGGTCGTCGCTCTCGGCTGCGAGCAGGTCGTGGCGCAGCAATTGGCAGACGCCGCTCGCCAGGCAGGAAAGCCGGCGCAGATCATCGCGATCCAGAGCGAAGGGGGAACCGTCCGTACGACGGCGCGCGGGATCGAGATTGCGCGCGAACTCGTCGCGCAGCTCGCGCAAACTCCCCGTTCGAGCTGTGACATCTCGTCCTTGATTCTGTCGGTCAAATGCGGCGGCTCGGATTACACCTCCGGTCTCGCGTCCAACCCGGCGCTTGGACGCGTCGCCGATCGCCTCGTCGAGCTCGGCGGCTCCGCGGTGTTGGGGGAGATCGCCGAAATCATGGGCGCCGAGCACCTGCTCGCCGCGCGCGCACCCAACTCCGACACCGCCGTGCGCCTGCTTCGGGTCATCAATCGCGTCGAGTCCGAAGCGATGGCCCTCGGCCTGGACATCCGCGGGACGCAGCCCTCGCCTGGCAACATTCGCGGCGGTCTGACGACGATCGAAGAGAAGTCGCTCGGCGCGACGCACAAGGGGGGCGAACGCACGCCGCTCGCCGACGTCGTCGGCTACGCGGCGCCGATCGCGCGCAAGGGGCTCACCGTCATGGACACGCCCGGACTCGATGTCGAATCGGTGACCGGGATGGTGGGCGGCGGCGCGCAAGTCGTGGTGTTCACCACCGGCCTCGGAACGCCGACGGGCAATCCCATCGCGCCCGTGATAAAAATCACCGGCAACGCGCGTACGGCGGTGTCGATGGC
>JBKPSE010000380.1:0-3889 GCA_046765855.1 Acidobacteriota bacterium
GTGGAGTTCCCAGGATTCAGTGGACACCGCTTAGCATCCGTCGATCGGAGGAGCGATGCCCGAATCCAGCGGCTTGAGTAAGGGAAGGGTCCGCCAGTCGTACGAGTTCATCAAGGCGAACAGTCGGCAGTACAGCGTCCAGGCCATGTGCCGGATCCTCGAGGTCGCACCAAGCGGCTACTACGAATGGCTCCAGCACCCGATCTCAAACCGCGCGAAGGAGGACGCGCGGCTCTTGCGGTTGATTCGAGCGTCGTTCGTGGCCAGCCACGGCATCTACGGCGCGCCGCGGGTGTTCCTCGACCTGCGCGAGGCCGGAGAAAGCTGCAGCAAGCATCGGGTGGCGCGGTTGATGCGGGAAACAAGCTGCGGGCCCTTCATGGCTACCGCGTACGACGCTGGTCCGTCGGGAAGCCCGCGGTACTGATTCCGAATCTCTTGAAGCGGCAGTTTACCGTCACGCGGCGGAACAAGGCGTGGGTGACGGATATCACCTACATCCGCACGTGGCAGGGCTGGCTCTACCTCGCCGTCGTCATGGACCTATTCTCGCGCCTGATCGTCGGCTGGGCGGTGGCGCCGACGATCCATCGAGAGCTGGTGCTCAACGCCGTGCTCGCGGCGGTCCGTCGGCGGCGGCCACGAGGCACGCTCATTCACTCCGATCAGGGCACGCAGTTTGGCAGCGACGCCTGGCGCCGCTTCTGTCGGTCAAATCGGCTTGAACCGAACATGAGCCGGAAGGGCAATTGCTGGGACAACGCCGTCACCGAGTCGTTCTTCAGCAGTCTGAAGAAGGAACGGATCAAGAAACACATCTACAAGAACCGAGAGCTGGCGACCAAGGACGTGGCGGACTACATTGACGCGTTTTACAATCGCTCGCGACGTCACGGTCATCTTGGCGGACTTAGTCCGGAGCAGTTTGAAGCGGCTCAGAAAAAGGCGAAACGACGTCTCCACTAAATCCTGGGAACTCCACGTGTCCGTGGCCCTGGGTTGTGTTCCGTGGTCCGCGTGGTCCGTGGTTTGGGTTGTGTCCGCGTGGTCCGTGTGTTTCGTGGCCGTGGGTGTGTTGCGTGTGGTCCGCGTGGTCCGCGCGTGGTCCGCGGCGCTAGGTTGTGTCCGCGTCGTCCGTGTGCTCCGTGACCCTGGTTGTGTTGCGTGTGGTCCGCGTGGTCCGTGGCCCTGGGTCGTGTTCCGTGTGGTCCGTGTGTTCGCGGCGCTAGGTTGTGTCCGTGTGGTCCGCGTGGTCCGCGGCGCTAGGTGTGTCCGCCTGGTCCGTGTGTTTCGCGGTCCTAGGTTGTGTCCGTGTGGTCCGCGTGGTCCATGGTCATGGGGGTTGTTTAGTGTGTTCCGTGGCCCTGGGTTGTGTTCCGTGTGGTCCGTGTGTTCGCGGCGCTAGGTTGTGTCCGTGTTGTCCGTGTGTTCCGTGGCCTTGGATTGTTCGGTCTATTGCGTGTGGTCCGCGGCCCTAGGTCGTGTGGTCCGTGTGTTCCGCGGCCCCTGGCTTTTTGTCGCGTGTCGCTCCGTCTGTTCCGTGGCTTGCAGTTCCCCTCACCCGCGGCTCACGCCGCCCGCCGGAAGCGCACCGCCGCGATCGCCGCGACTTCCACGAGAGCCAGCATCGTGATGAACGACGAGCGCATGAACATCTGGTAAGCCTCGCGCCCCATCACGTCGTAGATGCTGAGGGCGGTCACCGCGATCGCGGCGATTGCCGCATAGCGCAGCCCGCGCGTGAGCACAGACAGATAGTTGATGAGCAGCATGATGGCAGGAGTAGCAATCAACAGCACGTAGTCCCATCCCTGCGGCGACAGCAGCGGAATGAGCAGGAGGAGCAGCCCCCCCTCGAGGGTATCGGGCACGCGCAGATTGTCGCGCGCCATCATCACCACGCCGGCCACGACCAGCAGGACGGCGGCGACAACCGCGGCGATCGTCGTCGCCGGCGACGCGGGTCCCATCCAGCGATAGCACAGCGCGGCCAGCGAGACGTTATCCTGGTTTGCCAGTTGCGGCGCGCTCGTCGAGGCCACCGTGTGCCACCACTCGGCGAGCAGGCGCAGGTTGCCGCTCCAGCCATAGCGCGCTGCCGGCAGCAGCAGCAGGACGATGCCTCCCGCCAGCATCGCCATGAATCCGGTGCGCGTGCGCCGCGCAAGCATCCAGGGCGCGAAGATGGCCGCGTAAGGTTTGACGACGACGGCGAGCGCGAGCGCGGCTCCGGCCGGCCACTCGCGGCCGTTGCGCATCCAGACGAGGGCGAGCGCGGCGAGGACGCCAAATAACAGGTTGACCTGGCCGAGCACGAGCTCGTGCGCGTAGAACTTGGCCATCGCCAGGAAGGTGAGCACGAGCAGCAGCGCCGGCGGCCGGCGCACATCGGGCAGCGCCTGCAGGCTGAGCGCGAGCAGCGCCACCATCAGCAGAGCGGAGAGTCCGAACCACACGCCTTTTGCCGCCGGCAGCGGCACTTTCGCGAGCGGCGCAAAGAGAATCGCGAATGCCGGCAGGTACTTGAACTGAAAGTGACCGTCCGATTCGCGATACAGCGGCTCGGCGGCGAGTGACCGCGATCCCGCCGTCCAATAGACCTCGAAGTCCGGCATCTTGCGCGAGACCCGCGTCGTGAACACCGCGATCAGCGACACGATAGCCAGCACGCCAAGCAGCAATCGAGTCCGCACGGCTTCATTGTAGTGTGCAGCGCACGACCTTCAGTGCCGCGGCAAGCTGCGTAGCCAGTACGGCGTACCCTCGAGCGCCTGCCATCCATCCATCGCTGCGGGAATTTTCTCCGCAAGTACGAATGTCGCCTTCGATCGCTGGAGCGCGTCGAGGGCCGCTGTCGCCGCGTCAATCGATGCCGCGAAGGCCGCCAGATCGGAAGGCGGCACCTCGGCCACGATTTTGACTCGCGCGAGCCGCGCCCAGCGGGATGCGACTTGTGCGTTGCCGACGATTGCGACCTCCGTGCCCTCGACGATGCCGGCGGCGTGGACCACTTCGGCGATGTGCCATGGCACGTTGTATTCGTCGGGCTCGCCGCGCAGCAGTCGCCGCCAGCCCGCGCCGCACTCGAGAACCGTGATCGCCACGATGGCCAATGCGATGAACGTCGTAGTCACGACGGCGGCGGCGCGAAGCAATCTCGCGGAGTGGTCCGCGGCCGGCATCCGCACGCCTGCGAACAGCGCGAGCAGCAGGAGGAAGATCGCGGCGCCGAGATACCGCGGCGAGACGTAGACCAGCGAATAAAGACCGATCGTGGCCAGGGCAGGAATGACCAGGTTCCAGTGCACACGCCAGCGCCGCCCGGCGCCCGCGCCAAGCCAGCATGCCACGACGATTGCCAGCGCCGGCAGCTCGGGGTTGATCCACTCGGGACGCCGGTAATTGATCGTCAGAATCTGGAAAACGACGCCGGCGCTGATGCGCAGCCGGCGAAGCTGATCGCGGACAGTCGGGGTAGCCGAGATTCCCTCGTAGTAGCGCGATGGATCCTGCCATGGCGGATACGTGGCGTCGAAGCCGCCGTGCGCCGACAGGTCGTAGACCGCGGGCGAATCGTGCAGCCGCACGTCCTCGTAGCTGGCTGCACCGGAGGAGCCGAGCGCGTCTGGCCGCGGCCAATGCTTCGGCCATCGATGCGGGTAGTCTTGCGAGTGACCGACGAACCAGATGTAGCTGAGTCGACCGACGTCACCGGTCGTTGGACGTCCCTTCACGATCGACAACGCCGCAATCCAAGGCGCGGCGATCAGCGCCAGTCCGAGCGCGGCGGCGCCAAGCTGCGGCCAGCGCCGGCGCGCTGTCGCTGCCGCCGCGGCCAGATACACGAGAGAAAGCGGCAGCATCGCCGCCTTTGCGAGATACCCGAACC
>JBKPSE010000381.1:0-6364 GCA_046765855.1 Acidobacteriota bacterium
CCTTGAACTCGCGCAGCAGCGCCGAGCGCGGCGCACTGCCTTGAACGAGGAGTGGGTAGGGGATTCGGGTCGAGACGAACTGGTGCACCTGCCGCAGGTTGTGGTAGCTGGTGAAGAGCACGAAGGCGCGGCCGTCGGTGCGTTTGAGAATCTCGACCACCTCCTGGCCGGCAGCCTGCACGAAGTTCGGCGATCGCGGGTCCGGCATCTTCCGCGGCAGATACAGAATGGCCTGGCGCGCGTAGTCGAACTCGGAGGCCAGCCGCGTCTCGTGCGCCCGCCGAATACCCAGCCGTCCTTTCACATAATCGAAGCGGCCGTCCACGGCCAGTGTTGCCGACGTCAGCACCGTGGCCTGCATCCGGTCGAACAGCATCTCGCGAATGATGTCGGACACATCGATCGGCGACGCGCGCAGGAACACGCCGCGGCCGCGCATTTCCAGGTAGTAGACGTGTCCCGGATCGTCAGCGCGCGTCAGGAACGAGACGTCGTCGCGCAGCTCCTGCGCGCGCCGTCCGAGCGCCAGCACGTCCTCCGAAATGTCTTTGGTCAGCGCGATGGTTGCCTCGACCGCTTCCAGGGCGCGACCCAGCATCACCGCGTCGTCCGCCGCCCGTGCGAGCTGCGCCGCCGTGACGCGCACGCGGCTGTCGGCGCCGGTCCCGCTGTCGAACCGGATCATCTGCAGCGAATTGAAGAAGAGCCGCGCGCCGTCGCGAACGTTGTCGATGTCATTGCGCAGGGCGTCAGCCTGATCCGGATCAGGAATCTGTTTGGCGGAAATGGCGCGCTCGACGTCGCGCGCGTAATCGTCGAAGCGGTAATTGCTGATCGCTCGTCCGAAGTATTGCGTCGCCACGTCTTCGAGCTGGTGTGCCTCGTCGACGATGGCGTAGCGGCAGGACGGAATGACCTCGCCGAAGGCGCTCTGCCTGATCGACGCGTCGGCGCAGAGCAGATGATGGTTGACGATCACCACGTCCGATTCGGCCGCCCGCTGCCGCATCTTCGTCACGAAGCAGTCGTTGAACTGCGGGCAGTCCGCGCCGATGCAGTTCTCGCTGGTTGCCGCGATCTCGGGCCAGAACGACAGGTCCTCGGGAAGATCGTCCATCTCCGCGCGATCACCGGTTTCGGTCTCGCGCGACCATTCGTCGATGCATTCGATGGCGATTGCGTCCTCGCGCGTGTGCATCGCCGGGCCGTGCTTGAGCGTCTCGAACCGATGCAGGCAGAGATAGTTGCCGCGCCCTTTCATGTAGGTCGCCGTGAAGGGGACGCCGAGCGTCTTCTGGAGGACGGGCAGATCCTTGAAGAAAATCTGTTCCTGCAGGTTCTTGGTGCCGGTGGAGACGAGCACGCGCTGACGGCTGAGGATTGCAGGCACCAGATACGCGAGGGTCTTGCCGGTACCGGTGCCCGCCTCGGCGAGGAGAATGCCGCCGTCGGCGAAGACATCGGCGACGGCAGCCGCCATTTCGAGCTGCGCCGGCCGCGCTTCGAAGCCGTCCAGGGCGGACGAGAGCGGTCCGCCGGGCGCGAACACGGCGCCGACTGCCGCGCCTAGTTCTGGACTTCGGGGTAGAGAGGGAACTTCCGGCACAGGGCCTCGACTTCTCCCTTGATCCGTTCCAGGGCACCATCGTCTTCGGGCGACGCGAGCGCGCGCGCGATGAACTCGGCGACGCGGTCCATGTCCGCTTCGCGCATACCGCGGCTGGTGATCGCGGGGGTGCCGATCCGGATTCCGCTGGCGACCATCGGCGGATTCTGATCGAATGGAATGGCGTTCTTGTTGACGGTGATGCCGGCCTTGCCGAGCGCGGCTTCGGCGGCCTTGCCGGTGATGCCTTTCGAGAACACGTCGACGAGCATCAGATGGTTGTCGGTGCCGCCGCTGACCAGCCGGAACCCGGCCGCAGTCAGGCCGGCGGCGAGCCGCCTGGCGTTGGCGACGATCTGTTTCTGGTACTCGACGAAGGCGGGCTCCATCGCTTCCTTGAAACAAACGGCCTTCGCCGCGATGATGTGCATCAGCGGTCCGCCCTGGATCCCGGGGAAGGTCGTGCGATCGAGATCCTTCTGATATTGCGCGCGGCACAGCACCATGCCGCCACGAGGTCCGCGCAGCGTCTTGTGCGTGGTCGTGGTCACGAAATCGGAATGGGGTACTGGGCTTGGATGGACGCCCGCGGCGACCAGCCCGGCGATGTGCGCCATGTCGGTGACCACGGGCGCGCCGATCGCCTTGCCGACCGCGCCGATGCGTTCGAAGTCGATCACCCGTGGATAGGCGCTCGCGCCGACCATGATCATGTTCGGCTTGTGCTCGTGCGCGAGCGCTTCGAGCTCGTCGTAATCGATCCGCTCGTCGTCTTTGCGCACGCCGTACGGAACGATCTTGTACAGCTTGCCGGAGAAATTGAGCGGATGGCCATGCGTGAGATGCCCGCCGTGCGCGAGGTTCATGCCGAGCACGGTGTCGCCCGGCTTGAGCAGCGTGAAATAGACGGCCATGTTCGCCTGCGCCCCCGAGTGCGGCTGGACGTTGGCATGCTCGGCGCCGAACAGCGTCCTGGCGCGCTCGATGGCGAGCGACTCGGCGACGTCGACGAATTCACATCCGCCGTAGTAGCGTTTGCCGGGATAGCCTTCCGCGTACTTGTTGGTCATCACCGAGCCTGCGGCCTGCAGGACAGCCTGACTGACGAAGTTCTCGGACGCGATCAGCTCGAGGCCGCTGTTCTGGCGATGCTGCTCCTGTCTGATCGCGTCGGCGATTTGCGGATCGGTGGCGGCGAGCGTGCGCCAGCGGGACGGCGTCTCGGTGGTGGCCATTCTCTACGAGCCTCGTTCGATGTCGGTGATCTGATCCACACGGCGCTGATGGCGGCCGCCTTCGAAAGGCGTGCTCAGCCACAGCGCCACGATTTCATCCGCGAGTCCGAAGGCGACGATGCGCCCGCCCATCGCCAGCACGTTTGCGTCGTTGTGCTCGCGTGACATGCGCGCGGTGTACAGATCGTTGCACAGCGCCGCGCGGATCCCGCGCACTTTGTTGGCAGCCATCTGCTCGCCCTGTCCGCTGCCGCCGATCACGATGCCGCGGTCGGCTGTGCCGGCCTGCACGAGGCGCGCGACCTCTGCGCAGATCGGCGGGTAGTCGGTCGGTGCGTCGCTGTGCGTGCCGCGATCGTCGACCTGGTGTCCGAGCCGCGTGAGCGTGACCACCAGATGCTCCTTCAGCGCGAACCCGGCGTGGTCCGCGCCGATCGCGATGCGCATAAGATGCGATTATACGGTATGCCCACTGTGGTGATCGGCAGGCGGGGAGAGGATCGCGCGCGCAGTGGACATCCATGGATCTATCGCAGCGACGTCGAGGACGTCGACGCATCCGCCGGAGATCTGGTACAGGTCATGTCCGCGCGCGGCCGTCCGATCGGTCATGCGCTGTTCAGCAACGAGTCCGAGATCACGCTGCGCATGATCTGCCACGGCGCGGCGGCGCCGGGTACGCAGTTCGTGCGCGATCGGCTGGCGGCGGCGATCGCGTTTCGTGAATCGCTCGCGCTCGACGCCACTGCCTACCGCCTCGTTCACGGCGAAGCGGATCGACTGCCGTCGCTGATCGTCGATCGCTACGGCGACTACCTCGTCGTCCAGGCGCTGTCGCAGGGAATCGATCGTCGACTGCCGGAAATCACCGCCGCGCTCGTCGACATTGTCCAGCCCAAAGGCGTGCTCGCGCGCAACGATCCACGGGTGCGCCTGCTCGAGGGGCTCGAGCAGCGGGTCGAAGTGCTCTACGGCGACGTGCCGGACCGGATCGAAGTGCGCGAGGGCGCGGTCAGGTATCAGGTGGATCCCTGGCACGGGCAGAAGACGGGACTCTTTCTCGACCAGCGCGAGAACCGCGAGGCGGCGATGCGCTACGCGCGCGGGCGGCTGCTCGATGCCTTCAGTTATAACGGCGGCTTTGCCCTCGCCCTGGCGCCGCGCTGCGACTCCGTTCTGGCGGTGGACATTTCCGAAGACGCGGTGGCGCGGATTCGCGAGAACGCGTCGCGCAACGGGCTGACCACCGTCGAGGCGCGAGCGATGAACGTGTTCGATGAACTGCGCGAGCTCGAGCGCACCGGCGCGCGGTTCGACACGATCGTCCTCGATCCTCCCGCCTTCGCCAAGAACAAGGCGGCGGTGAAGAAGGCGCTGTCGGGATACAAAGAGATCAATCTGCGGGCGCTCAAGATCCTTTCGCCCGGCGGCTTCCTGGTCACGTGCAGCTGTTCCTACAACGTCAGCGAGGCGATGTTCGTCGACGTCGTCTCCGACGCCGCGTCCGACGCCGGCGCCGAAGTGTCGCTGGTCGAGAAACGCGCGCAGGGACGCGACCACCCGATCCTGCTCAACGTGCCCGAAACCTACTACCTGAAATGCCTGATCCTGCGGAAGCTGGCCTGACCGGCGGTTGGAAAGCCAGTGAACTGGCACTATTCCGCCACAGGCCGGGCTTGCAGTTATAGGTTCGCCAAGGCGCGCGACGGATCGATCCTGACTGCCCGCCGTGCGGGGACGTAAGCCGCAAGGGCGGCAACCAGCGCCAGGCTCGACGCAACCAACAGATACGTGAGGGGACTGCCCGGGCTGATCTGATACAGCATCGAACGGAGCAGCACCGCGAAGCCTGCTGCGCCGATGATGCCGATCGCAATCCCGACGGCGGTCAATTTCAGCCCGTGTCTGACGACAAGAGCGATCACGTGGCGAGGTTGCGCGCCAAGCGCGACGCGGACGCCGATCTCGCGGGTCCTGCGCGTCACCAGATACGCGACGGCGCCGTACAGACCAACCACGGCGAGAAGCGCCGAGAGCACACCGCACGCCGATACCAGCGACGCGCTCAGGCGCTCGCCCGACAGCGCCTGTTCGATGTACCGGCGCAGCGTCACCACCCCGAAGATCGGCACGTCGCCGCTGACGGCACGGATCTCGTGCCTGATGGCATCCATCAACCGCTCCGGATTGCTGCCGGCGCGCACGACGAGCGACATGCGCGACGAGTAGCTCTGCGCCAGCGGGTAGTACACGATCGGCGGCGCATCGTCGGTGATCGTCCGGTACTTCCCGGAGCGGACAACGCCCACGATCTCGAGAGCAGCACCGCTGCTGTCGGTCAGCCGCTTTGCGACCGCGTCGCCAGCAAAGAACCGCTTGGCAAGAATGTCGTTGACCACGATCACGCGCTTCGCACGATCTCCCGATGCGTCATCGGCGGAGGTGAACGTCCGGCCCGAGATGACAGGGATGCCGAGCGTCTTGAAGTACTCCGCGCTCACGACGTTGTAATTCAGTTCGAGATCCTCCTCGTCACGCGGAACGTAGCCTTCGGGGCGGAAGCCCCGGCGGCTGCCGCCGGATAGCGGCAGCGTGCGAACCCAGGCGACCCCCTCGACGTCGGGCAGCGCCGCGATTCTGCGGCCGGCCTCGCGATAGAAGGCAGCTCCTCCAGGTTCGCCGAGCGCCGCAGGGACTTCGACCGTTCCGAGCAGCGCATCGCGCGTCGAAAATCCGAAGTCGGCGTGCAATTGATTCGCTACGCTCTGCGCCAGCAATGCGGCAGCCACCAGCAGCACGCACGCAATCGAGATTTGCGCGACCACCAGCATGCCGCGCGAGCGGGATCCAGTGCGCTCGGTTATGTCGCCGGCGGCGCCGCGCAGGGACGCCGCAAGCGGCGGGTGCAGCGCCCGGATCGCCGGGACGATGCCGACAAGCAACGCTGACAATGCCGACAGAGCCAGCGCGAACGCCATCACGCGCGGACCTGGCGACACGTCGAGGGCCGCCGCCTGTGCCGGCGGGAAGAACGACGGCAGGATGTCGGCAGTCCAGGCCGCAAAAATCATCGCCACACCGGTCGATGCGAATGCGAGCACTGCCGTCTCCGTCAGCATCTGCCGCAGCAGCCGTTTGCCGCTCGCGCCGAGCGCTCGCCGCACCGCGATCTCCCGTGCTCTCGTGGTCGTCCGCGACAGCATGAGACTTGCGACGTTGGCGCAGGCGAGCAGAAGGACGAGTCCGACGCCGCCCATCAGCACCGCGGCGACGCGAGCCACCTGCACGCGCTGCTGCGGCGCTATCCGCGATGCCGCAAGAATGGTGATCGGGCGCGGCTCGTCCGGCCGATCGAGCGTGCCCTGATTCGTTTCGGGAAACTCACGCGCCAGCGCTGCCGCCAACGCATCGAGCTGCGACTGCGCTTGGGACAGCGATACGCCGTCACGCAGCTGTCCGATGACGCGATAGCCGCGGTCGCCGCGGCCGGGCTGCGCTGGCGGCACGAGCGGCGTCCAGACAT
>JBKPSE010000382.1:0-3198 GCA_046765855.1 Acidobacteriota bacterium
CCTTAACACAGCGCTCCGGCGTCCGATGTCAGACGCCCGCTTTCCGGCGTTCCAGCGGGCGTTTTTCACCAGCCAGCGGCCATACCATCTTTGCGCGGATCCGAGCCGGCCATCAGCACCCGCGTTTTCGGATCGATCAGAATGCCCTGGAAGCCTCCCCATACGCCCCTGCTGTCGATGAGACGGTGGCCGCGCGCGGTGAGCCCCGCGCGCGCGTCGGCGCTGAACGCGGATTCGAGCGCGAGGCCATTGCCGCTGTCGCGGAAGCGCGGCGCTTCGCCTGCCTCCTGGATGTTCATGCCGAAGTCAATCAGGTTCGACACGACCTGCGCGTGACCCTGCGCCTGCATGTCGCCGCCCATCACTCCGAACGACACCCACGGTACGCCGTCCTTCATCAGCATCGCCGGAATCAGGGTGTGGAACGGCCGCTTGCCCGGTGCGATCTGGTTGGGGTGTCCCGGGGTCAGCGAGAACAGGTTGGCGCGGTTGTGCAGAACGATGCCGGTATCCTCAACGACGATGCCCGAGCCGAAGGTCTCGTAAAGCGATTGAATGAGCGAAACGACGTTGCCCTCGGAATCCGCGGCGGTGAGATAGATCGTATCGCCACGTCCGACCGGATCGTCGCCGCCCTCGGGCGTCGACCGGCCGTCCAGCGTGAGCGGCGCGTAGCGCTCCGCAGCCTTCGCCGGATCGATCTGCTTGCGCCGCTCGGCGGCATATTCCTTGGAAAGCATCTTCTCGATCGCCTTCGTCGGGGTTGCCGCGGAGTCAGCGAGCCAGGTGCCGCGATCGGCAAATGCGATCCGCTTGGCTTCGACGAGCGTGTGGAGGTAGGCGGCGCTACCCCAGCCCATCCCCTTCAGGTCGAAGCCTTCCATGATGTTCAGCATCTCGAGCGCCGCCGCACCCTGGGTGTTTGGCGGCAATTCGAGCACCTGATAGCCGCGATAGGTCGTCGACAGCGGATCGATCCAATCGGAATGGTGATCGGCGAGATCCTTCATCGTGATCAGGCCGCGCCGGCGTTCCATCTCGTCGCCGATCGCCTTGGCAATAACGCCTTTGTAGAAAACGTCGCGCCCGCCCTTCGCGATCTGCTCGAGCGCGCTCGCCAGCGCCGGGTTCTTGAACACGTCACCGGCTGCTGGCGCCTTGCCGTTGATGAGGAACGTCTTGGCCGAATTCGAATCGCGGGCCAGCATGTTCTCGACGCTCTTCCACTGTTCGGCGATGATCTCGGTGACGGCGTAGCCGTCGCGCGCGTACTGGATCGCCGGCTCGAGCGCCTGCGCGAGCGTCCGGGTTCCGTGCTTGGTCAGCAGCTCGTTCCAGCCGTCCACCACGCCGGGGACGCTGATGCTCAGCTCACCGCGAAGCGGAATCCGCTGCACGTTGCGCCTCTTGAACTCCTCGAGCGTCGCGAGTGATCCGGCGCGGCCGCTGGCGTTGAGTCCATGGACCTTCTTGTCCTTCGCGCTGTAGACGATCGCGAAGAGATCACCGCCTACGCCGTTCATGGTTGGTTCGACAACGGAGAGGACCGCGGCGGCGGTGACCGCCGCATCGACGGCGTTGCCACCCGACTGCAGCACGCGTAATCCCGCGGCGGTGGCCAGCGGCTGACTCGTCGCGATCGCGCCGTTGCGCGCCATCACCACCGAACGTGTGCCGCGGGTGTTGCCCGCCGGCCGGTCCCCTGCTGGTTGCTGCATAAGCATCGATGCCGTCACGACTGCCGAGGCGACGATTCGCATCCGTGGAGATTACCCGATTACACTAACCATGTGAGCATCCGGGACCGCATCGCCCGCTTGATCTCCGAGCTGCCCCAGGTCCCTCAGTACCCGACGCAGGGGGCGACCCTCTTCGTCGATCTGGAGCGCCGCGAGGTGCAGCGCGCGTACACGCCGCTGCACGTCATCCGCACGCTGCTCGCCGGGCGCGGCGCGAACATGTTCTACCTCTACCGGCTGCTCGACGAGACGCTGAATCCTCTGCACCCCGACATCCCGCTCATCTTCGGCTCCGGTGTCTTGACCGGGATCGTGCCCAGCGCGGCGCGCGGCAACGCGACATCCTGGTCTCCGGAGTCGGGCGTGCTGATGGACTCGAACGCGGGGGATTACTTCCCGTCCTTCATCCGCATGAACGGCATCGATCATCTCGTGCTGCACGGGCAGGCTTCTTCGTGGACGCTGCTCCACGTCAAGCACGGCGAGATCGCCTTCGTCGATGCCGCGCCCTACGTCGGGCTCGACAACATCGACATGCGCGAGCGGATCCCGAACGACTTCGGCGGCACCTGGACGCGCGATCTTGCGATGGTCAACATCACCCGCGCGGGGGAGAACCGGGTGTTGACCAGCGCGATCATGGGCGGGCCGAAAGCGTGCTACGCGCGCGGCGGGCCGGGCGCGAAGATGGGGTCGCTGAAGCTCAAGGCGGTCGTCGTACAGGGGCAGACGCGCGATTTCGACACGGCGCAGCCGTACAAAGGCTACAACCGCACCATCGCGCAGAAGCTGCTCGACACCTCCGTCGTCAAGCACGCGCTGAAGACGATGGGAACGCCGTTCCTCTACCGGCCAAGCCGGATGCTCGGCGCGATGGGCACGAAGAACAATCAGCTGACGACGTGGACGGAGAAGCTCGACGCCGAGCACATCACACCGTATCGGTCGGGGATGACCGGATGCTTCCGCTGTCCGGTCAACTGCCGGCCGCTCAACGATCTGAAGACTTCCGATCGCTACGGCAGCGGCGACGGCCCGGAATACGTCACCCTTGGCAAATTCGGTCCCAACGTCGGCATCGATCGGATCGAATCGGTGATCCGGTTGAACAACATCTGCAACGACCTGGGCTTCGACACCGCGTCGACCGGATCGTCAATCGCATGGGCGATGGAGTTGTATCAGCGCGGTCTGATCACGCAGAAAGACACGCACGGGCTCGACCTGACGTGGGGGAACGCGGAAGCGGTCGAGGAACTGCTGTTCCTGATGTCACGCCGTGAAGGCTTCGGCGGCATTGTCGCGGATGGGACCCGCGCGGTCGAACGCGGCCACTACCCGGCCGAGGCGATGAAGTATCGAATGGCCGTCAAGGGGCTGATGCAAAGCGATCCGCACGATGCTCGGATCCTCAAGGCGTTTGCGCTCGGCCTCGCAGTGGCGACGCGCGGCATGGATC
>JBKPSE010000383.1:0-7365 GCA_046765855.1 Acidobacteriota bacterium
GGCGCGGACCGCGCGGCGTGGGCCGCCGTCGATCTTCTCGACCGCGCGTCGATCCGTGACGCCCTGCGCTCGGCGTCTCCACGGGTCATCTTTCACTGTGCCGGGGCGGCGCACGTCAACGATGCGTGGCACGCGCCGGCGCATGCGCTGCGCGTCAACGTGCTGTGTACGCACAACCTGCTCGAAACGGTGCGCGAGCTCGCGCTCGATTGCCGCGTGGTGGTCACCGGCTCGGCGCTCGTCTACACACCGCAGGCGGCGACGCTGACCGAGGATTCCCCCGTCGGCGCCGCGGCACCGTATGCAATCAGCAAGCTCGCGCAGGAAATGGTTGCCGCGCAATCGCAAGTGCCGGCGCTGCTCGTGCGTCCGTTCAATCACGCCGGACCGCGCCAATCGGCGAGCTTTGCGACCTCGGCATTCGCCCAGCAGATCGCGGAAATCGAGACCGGCCGGCGAAGCCCCGTGCTCTACGTCGGCAATCTCGACGCGCGGCGAGACATCACCGACGTGCGCGACACCGTACGCGCCTACGATCTGCTGGCCGAGCGCGGACGCTGCGGCCGCCCCTACAACGTGTGCACCGGCCGCGCCTACAGCATGCGCGAGCTGCTCGACATCCTGCTCGCACTGGCCCGCGTCAAGGTCAGCATCGAAGTCGATCCGGCGCGCCTGCGTCCGAGCGATAACCCGTTGATCGTCGGCAGCCACGCGCGCCTCACCGAGGACACCGGCTGGCAGCCGGAAATTCCGATCGAGCACACCATGAGGGATCTGCTCGACTACTGGCGCGGCCGCGGCGGGGCATGACCCGCGGGCACTCGGAGACCCGGCGACAGCTCGTTCACGTGGCGATGGGCGGGTTCGCCCTGCTGCTTCGCTGGATCACCTGGTGGCAGGCGGTTGCGCTGGCGGCGGCAGCGCTGATCTTCAACGTCGCCGTGCTGCCTCGCATCGCGCACGGCTTGTATCGCCCCGGCGATCGCGATCGCGCCTGGCACGGCATCATCTTCTATCCGCTCGCCGTACTGCTCGTGCTCGTCATGTTTCCACGCCGTCCCGATATCAGCGCGGCGGCGTGGGGAATCCTTGCCGCGGGTGACGGCGTCGCGACGCTCGCCGGACGCGCGCTGGGCGGACCGCGCTGGCCGTGGAATCGCGACAAGACCCTGCTCGGCAGCGCCGCATTCGCAATCTGTGGCGCCGCGGCCGGCGTGTCTCTCGCCTGGTGGTGCCGGCCTGCGCTGCAGACGCCCCCCGCGTGGTCGTTCACTATCCTCGCGCCGGTTGCCGCGGCGCTGGTTGCAGCGCTGGTCGAAACGATTCCGGTGCGGCTCGACGACAACTTGTCGGTCGCGGCAACTGCCGCCGGCGTGATGGCGCTCGCATCGCTCGTTGCCCTCGAGCAGCTGCCTATCGCTGGATCGACGGCGATCCACCGGATGCCCGCAGCGCTTCTCGTAAACGCCGTCGTCGCATCCGCCGGCTATTTCGCTCGGACCGTGACGCTCGCCGGCGCGCTCACCGGCGCCGGCATCGGACTCGTCGTCTATCTCGCCACCGGCTGGCAGGGGTGGCTCCTGCTGCTGATCACGTTTGCGGCGGCGACGATCGCGTCTCGCACGGGTTTGAAGCGCAAGATGGTGCTGGGAATCGCGGAAGAGCGCGGCGGACGCCGCGGGCCCGGCAATGCGATCGCAAACACCGGCGTCGCCGCCATAGCCGCGGCGGCGGCCTTGACCGGATCGTCCCCCGAGCTTGCGCGTCTGGCCTTCGCGGTCGCCCTCACCGCGGGAGGCAGCGATACAATCGCGAGCGAGATCGGCAAGGCCTTCGGCCGCCATACGGTTTCAGTGACGACACTGAAGCGAGTGCCGCCAGGCACATCCGGTGCGATGTCGCTCGAAGGAACCGCCGCAGGGATTGCCGGCGCGTTCGCGCTCGGAGCGCTGGCGGTCGACCTGGGGTTCGCCGGCGCCGAGGCGCTGATCCTCATTGTCGCCGCCGCCACGATTGGATCGCTGGTCGAGAGCTGGCTTGGAGCGACGTTCGAAGACGCCGGCATTCTGAACAACGACATGCTCAATTTCATCAACACCGGCACGGCGGCGCTCGCCGCGCTCGGACTCGCCCGGTGGTTGATGTGAAGAAAGCCGCGCTGCTGCTCGAGTTCAGCCGCCCATTCACGCTGGTCGCGCCCGCGCTCGGCTTCGCGTCCGGTGCAGCAACCGCGTACGGCGCGGTGCCGCGCGAGACATGGCACGCCGGCGTCCTGCTCTACCCGATCATCGGCCTGACCATGGCGGCGGTGCTCAACGGCGCCTCGAACGCGCTGAATCAGATTTACGATCTCGAGATCGATCGCGTCAACAAACCAAAGCGGCCCTTGCCCTCCGGACGGTTATCCATCCGCGACGCATGGCTGTTCACCTGGGCCGCCTACGCGGTCGCGCTCGTCCTTGCCTGGCTGGTCGCTCCCGGCGGACGCCACGAGTGTTTCTGGATCGTGCTGATCGCGGCGATCATCACGCTGCTCTATTCGGTGCCCCCCGCGCGAACCAAGCGCCTCGGAATCTGGGCCAACGTGACCATCGCGATTCCAAGAGGCGTGCTCCTGAAAGTGGCCGGATGGTCCGCGGTCAAGACGGTGATGGCGACCGAGCCGTGGTACATCGGCATGATTTTCGGGCTCTTCCTCCTCGGTGCATCCACCACCAAGGACTTCGCCGACATGGAGGGTGACGCGCGCGGCGGCTGTAAAACGCTGCCGATTCAGTACGGCGTCAAGCGCGCCGCGTGGATGATCTCCCCCTCGTTCGTCGTGCCGTTCGTCTTGATTGCGGTTGGCGCGTGGACAGGGGTGCTCACCGGCAATTTCCTGCTGCTGCAGGTGCTTGCCGCGGTGATGACCGGCTACGGACTCTATGTCTGCTACTTGATGCTGCGCCGGCCCGAGGATCTGGCCGTCGAAGAGAATCACGTCTCCTGGGCTCACATGTACCGAATGATGTTCGTGGCCCAGATTGGTTTCGCGCTGGCCTACCTGCTGTAATCCGGCCCTGCCCTGACCCGCCCACGCCGGACCGTCCGTGCACATGGGCCGCTGACGACGATCGCTCCGGTATGGTATCTTCGGGGCGAAAGTTTGGCGAATCCATGGGCGATACGCTTTTCGACGTCGGCCGTAAGCCTCCTACGACCAGGATGATCGCGCTGCAGGTACGCGAGCACGGTCCCGAGTCGCTGGATCAGGCGCAGCGGCGCGCCGACGAAGCGCGCTACCAGGAAATCACCTGCCGGTCCGCGCTCAACCCGGTGAAGGGCATGCCGTTCGCGTGGACGCTCAACCCCTACCGTGGCTGCACCCACGGATGTCATTACTGCTTCGCGCGCCGATACCAAACGCAGTTCGAGTTGGGGCCGGGAGACGAATTCTCTTCCCTGATATTCGTAAAGGTGAACTTCGCCGAGGTGCTGCGGCACGAGTTGGACAAGCCCACCTGGACGCGAGAGCAGGTTGCGCTGGGAACTGCCACGGATCCGTATCAACCGATCGAGGGTCATTACAAGCTGACTCGCCGTTCGCTCGAAGCGCTGATTGCCGGGCGCACGCCGGTTGGGATCGTCACCAAGGGGCCGATGATCGTGCGCGACCGGGACCTGCTCGCGGAACTCTCGCGCGTCGCGGGCTGCACGGTGTGCGTCAGCGTTCCTACGGTCGACGAAGACGCCTGGCGCGCGCTGGAACCGGGAACCGCACATCCGCTTCAGCGCTTGCGTGCGGTGCGCGCGTTACGGCAGGCAGGAGTCAAGGCTGGGGTGCTGATGATGCCGGTCGTACCGGGATTCACGACGCAGCCTGGAAAACTCGAGGCGACCGTCAAAGCCGTCGCGGATCACGATGCGGCGTTCCTCGGCGCGAACGTGATGTACCTCAAGGGGGGGACCAAGGACCACTTCATGGGATTTCTCGCGCACGAGTTCCCGCAGATGGTTCGCAGCTATGGCCGTTTGTACGCGGGCGCTTACGCCAAGCCCGCCTACGTGCGCGAAGTACGCGCGATGATCGACATGTTCAAGAAGCGCCACGGTATCGCCGGGAACAACCGCTACGAGGACGCGGAGCCCGACGAAACATCCGCGCCGACTCAGGCGAGCCAGACGTCGTTCGAGTGGGATCGCTGAGCCGAGCCCAGCTCACGACTGCGCCGCACGACAGCGCCGCGGTGTTTCAGCTACGCGGTCGCTGCGAGCGCGGGATATCCGCCGGGTGCTTCAGCGCTGCGAATCACCAGACTGTCGTCTTCGACGTCCGCGGTGAATGACGTCCCGGTCACCCACTGCTGGCTGATCGGCAGCTTGATCTTCGTCTCAATCACGCGCTTCAGGAAGCGCGCGCCATAGGCAAGGCTGTAGCCGTCAGTGACCAGCTTTTCGACCGCTTCCGGTGTGACCGTCAAGCTACGGCCCGTGCGGGCGAGCGTCTGCTCGATCTTGTCGATCTGCAGCAGGGCGATCTGCCGCACTTCGTCCTTGGTCAGCGGCGAGAACATCACCACTTCGTCGATGCGGTTCCGGAACTCGGGCGAGAATCGGCGTTCGAGCTCGCGCGTGATCTCTCCCTGAACCTGCTCGATGCCGACCTGCTTCGAGTAGAAGCCGAACGGGCTGGTCAGCTTCCGGAAGTGCTCGCAGCCGATGTTCGAGGTCATGATCACGATGGCGTCGCTCAGATACACGCGCTTGCCGCGGCCGTCGGTGATCCAGCCTTCGTCGAACGCCTGCAGGAACAGGTTCAACATGCTCGGGCTCGCCTTCTCGACTTCGTCGAGCAGGACGACGCAGTAGGGCGTGTCCTTGAGCTGATTGGTGAGGACGCCGCCGCGCTCGGATCCGACGATGCCGCGCGGCATGCCGATCAATTTGTCCACCGCGACCGCGCCGTCCTGGTATTCCGACATGTCGACGCGGATCATCTTCTTCTCGTCGCCGAACAGGAACTCCGCCACCGACTTGGCGAGTTCCGTCTTGCCGACCCCGGTCGGACCGAGGAAGAGGAGCACGCCGTCCGGACGATCGAAACCGTCCTTGAGCGGACCTTTGTTCAAGACCAGGCGCCGCGCGACGGCATCGATGGCCTTGCGCTGACCGACGACGCGCGTGCCGAGGCGAGACTCGATGTCGCGGAACCGGTTGGTCACGTCGCGGAAGACCATGTCCTCGGGGATCTGCGCGATCTGCGAGATTACCTGAACGACGTCCTGGCCCTGCACTTCCCAGCGCCGATCGATTTCCGCCTTCACCGCCGCGGTGTCGAGCCAGCCGATCACCTTGTCGGGCAGCTGCAGGTGGCGCATGTAGCGCGACGACATTTCGAGCGCGGTCTCGATCGCTTCGTCCTTGATGCGCACGGAGTAATTGCGCTCGAGGCGCGGACGCAGGTTGTAGAGAATCGTCCGCGTCTGCTCGATCGTCGGCTCCGAAACCTGCACGGTGCGGAAGCGCCGCGCCAGGGCCTCGTCTTCCTGGATGAATTCCTTGTACTCGCTGAGCGTCGTCGCGCCGATGATGCGGACCTCGCCGCGCGCGAGCACCGACTTGAACACGTTGGCTGCGTCGGACGGCGCGCCCAGCGCCGATCCGGCGCCGATCATCGTGTGCACTTCGTCGATGAACAGAATCAGATTGGGCCGCTCCTTGATCTCGCGGATGACGTTCTGGATGCGGTCCTCGAACATGCCGCGCAGCATCGTCCCCGCGACCATCGTGTTCATCTGCAGGTTCACGATCTGGCAATCGCGCAGCCGCACCGGCACGGTGTCGGGCGCGAACTCGATCCGCCGCGCCAGGCCTTCCGCGATCGCGGTCTTGCCGACGCCCGGCTCGCCGAGCAGCAGGACGGAGTTTGCGCGCTCCCGGTGGCACAGGATTTCGAGGACGCGATCCATTTCCGCGTCCCGGCCGTAGACCGGGGGAACTTTGTCCTGGCGCGCGAGCTGATTCAGATTGGTGGCGAAATGTTTGAGGAACGGCGGCAGTTCGAACCGCTTCTTGAGACGCTCTTCGCGCATCTCGTGATCGCGCATGCGGGTCGCCAGGCGGCTGACCAGCGCTTCCGGCTCGATGCCGTGACGGCGGATGATCGAGACGGGAATCCCCTGCGTCTCTTCGAAGATGGCCGAGAACAGGTCCGTCGCTTCGATGGTATGACGGCCGCAGCGGCTGGCGTGCAGCAGCGCGAGCTTGAAGAGCAGCTTCGTTGAGGGAGCGACGCGCAGGTCGCGTCCGGGCACGCTCGGCAGCAGCCGCAGATGTTCTTCCAGCGCCTGAAGGATCTCGTGCGGGTTCAGCTCGAGGTCGCGCATGACTTGTCCGAACATGTCCCACTCGGCCTGCGCGAAGGCGAGGCACACGTGCTCGTTCGTCAGCAGCGCGTGTTCCCGCCGTCGGGCTTCCTCGAGTGCGCGATCCACGACGCGCTCGGCCGAGTCGGCCAGCTTGTTTTGCGGAATGTCGAAATCTTCCACTGCCCCCTCCACGACGACTGCGTTCTATCGCTGCTTGCTTAAACAGCAATTACTGCGCCGTGTTTGGGCGGGTGGCTGAGAGTCGCTAACTGCTTGAGAAGTAACGGAAAGAAACGCTTGCGTGGCGAAGAAGCCACACCGCGGAAGGCGGCTGATCCGCCTTCCGCTCACCCACTGTGGATGTGCCGATTCCTACCGGATGCCGCCGAGGAGAGCGCGAATGCGTTCTTCGGTCGGCGGGTGGCTGCTGAACAGACCGGCGAGACCTGCGCCTGAGAACGGCTTGACGATGAACATGTGAGCGGTGGCCGGGTTGGCGTCGAGCGGCACGCGCTTGGACACGGCGTCGATTTTACGAAGCGCATCGGCGAGGCCGTAGGGATTGCCGGCGATTTGCGCGCCGCCGGCGTCCGCGGAGTACTCGCGCGAGCGCGAGATCGCCATCTGAATCAGCATGGCGGCGATGGGCGCCAGAATAATCGTCGCCAGCAGCGCGATCGGGTTGTTGCCGCGATCGCGATCGCTGCCGCTGCCGCCGTAGCCGCCGAACATCATCGCCCACCTGGCCGAATGCGCGGCGAACATGATCGCGGCAGCAATCGTCGCCGCGACCGAGCTGATCAGAATGTCGCGGTGCCTCACGTGCGCGAGCTCGTGCGCAAGCACACCCTCGAGCTCGTTGTCATTGAGGATCTGAAGAATGCCTTCCGTCGCCGCCACCGCGGCGTGCGACGGGTTGCGCCCCGTCGCGAACGCGTTCGGGGACGGATCCGGAATGATGTAGACCTTCGGCATCGGCAGGTCGGCGCGCGCGACCAGCCGTTGCACGATCCGATAC
>JBKPSE010000384.1:0-3781 GCA_046765855.1 Acidobacteriota bacterium
GTACGACGACGCTCGCGCGCTTCGCGTCATCATCCGCGCTGAAAGTCCGGCCGGCGATCGGTGTGACTCCGAGGACGTCGAAGATGCCGGCGGTGACCCACTGCCGCGACACCGTTTCCGCGTTGCCGTCGGCGCCCGCCATCACCATCCCGCCGACGGTGGGGGCAAATCCGGCGATCTTCTCGAACGTGCGGCTGCGCGCATTCCAATCGAGCATGTTCAGCGGCGAGACGTAGCCGCGTTTTGTCGTCGGAGTCGTCTCCCAGATGCTCACGAGACGATCGGGGTCGCGGTATGGCAGCGGTCGGAGCAGCGTGGCGTCGACCAGCGCGAAGATCGCGCTGTTGGCGCCGATGCCGAGCGCGAGCGTCAGCGTGGCAACGAGCGTGAACGCCGGTGAATGGCGCAGTTGGCGGAAGGCAAATTTCAGGTCGTCCCGCAGTTCGTCGAGCCACACGGTGATGTGCATGTCGCGATCCCTCTTGCGCGCCAGGCCGGCGAGCGTTTTCTTCAGATGCTCTACGTCGCCGACGCGGCGCAGCGCGAGCTCGCGTGCGGCCTCCGGATCGGCGCCGCGCGCGATCTCCTCGCGGGTCCGCATCTCGATGTGCAGCTCGAGCTCTTCGTCGATCTCCCGCTCGATGGGCACGCGCCACAGCCACGAGCGCAGGAGGCGTTTCATGGCAGCAGCATTCGTGAGACGCCGGCGGAAAATCGCTTCCAGGTGGCGGTTTGGGCGGCGAGCTGCGCTCGGCCGGCGGAGGTCAGGCGATAGAGCTTGGCGCGGCGGCCGAGCTCGGACATTCCCCACTCCGCTTCGACCCAGCCGCGCCGCTCGAGGCGGTAGAGCGCGGGATAGAGCGAGCCTTCTTCAACTAGAACGGCGTCGCGGGTGGATTCTTCGATGAAGCGCGCGATGGCGTAACCATGGCTCGGGCCGTGGGTCAGCGTCTTGAGAATGAGCGCGTCGAGTGCGCCGTGCAGCATCGCGTTGGACGTTTTGGGCGTCGGCGTCATAAACGGTGTTACCAAGACTTTCTGGGTAACATCACCTTTGACGAGATTGAAGGGGAAAGGTTTGCGGGCGATGCAGATCGTAGTAAAATAAGGAGTTTCCGAGCGCGGCGCGCCATGAAACAGGGTGCGCCAACAAAGGAGAGGTACCGAAGTGGTCGTAACGGGGGCGCCTCGAAAGCGTCTTGCCGGGTAACCGGCACGGGGGTTCGAATCCCTCCCTCTCCGCCATCTTTTCTGAAGGGCCGCAGCGTTGCGGCCCTTTTTTCTTGACGTGATTCCGGCCGACGGCCCGTTAGGTTCGTTCGGCCGCGCGGCGGCCCTGGAAGAACGCCTGGATAACCTCGCGACATTCCTCTTCCAACACGCGGCCGGTCACCTCCATGCGGTGGTTCATTGCCGGATGCTCGTGCGCCTTCATCGCCGACTCGATCGCGCCGGCCTTGGGTTCGGGCGCGCCGTAGACCAGCCGGGTGACGCGCGCGTGGATCATCGCTCCCACGCACATCTGGCACGGCTCGATCGTGACGTAGAGCGTCGCACCTGCAGGCAGCCGGTAATTGCGCAGCTGCGCCGTCGCGCGGCGAATGGCGACGATCTCGGCGTGCGCCGTCGGATCGTGGCTGCCGATCGGCTCGTTGAACCCTTCGGCAATCAACTCGTCGTCGATCACGAGCACTGCCCCGACGGGCACTTCGCCGCGCTCGCCGGCCTGCAGCGCCCGATTCAACGCGTAGCGCATCCAGGCGAAGTCATTCATGGGAGTCGGGGGCTGACTGAAGCGCCGCGCGAGGGCGCGAGTAGCGGCGCGCGAGGGCGCCGAGTACGGGCGTTCGAGGGGCGAGTTCCCCCGAAACGCATGCGAGTGAGCGCCGCGAACGAGCCTCGCGATCGGAGCGCGCCGAGCGAAGCGGACGGAGAGCGCCGCGTAGGGACCGTTCGACGGGCGAAGTCTCCCGAGACCATGCGAGTGAGCGCCGCGAACGAGCCTCGCGATCGGAGCGCGCCGACGAAGCGGCGCGCGAGAGCGCGAGTAGGGGAGTTCGAGGGGCGAAGCCCCTCGAAAAGAAAATGGTGCGCCCTGCACGACTCGAACGTGCGACCTCCTGGTTCGTAGCCAGACGCTCTATCCAACTGAGCTAAGGGCGCGGCGAAACTCCAATTATACCGTGCGCTACGGTGTCCGGGTCAATCCCGCGCCGCGTTCGGCGACACCCGGCAGCGTGATCGGCAGCTTCCCTGTAATCGGCGCCTCGCCGGTCAAGGCGCGCACCGCCGAACGCTCCGCGCGATCGTAAAAGTCATAGGTCAGCAGCATCGCCGGCGCGTCCTGCAGGAACGTCGCAGTGTAGGGATTGCCAAACAGCACGGTCACGAACGGCCTGCGGCTCTGCTCCGTCTGCCGCGCGATCGCGCGCAGCAGCGTCTGCATGTTCTGCGGCAGATCCATGCGGCCGCTGCCCGACGCCGCGCGCACGAACACCGACGCCACGACCGCGTCGTAGCGCGGCGCCATGGCGCGTACCAGCTCGAGCTCGTTCGCGGTCGATCGCTCCGACACTTCGACCGCGGTCACGCCGCGCCAGTGCCGCTTCAATTCGGGAATGAACGTCCGGCTCGGCGCCGCAATGCGCCAGCCGCTGGGCGCATCGAGTACCGAAAGGTAGAGCACCTGCGCCTCGCGCGGCAGCTGCAGTGGCACCTGATTGCGTTGATCGCGGACCAGGGTGATCGATCGCTGGCTGACTTCATCCGCCACCGCCTGGTGTGCGCGCCCGCCGACGATGTTGGCGAGCGCGTCGAGATTGACGGCGCGGGTGCGATGCAGTCCGGCGAACGCCTTGGCACGCAGCACCCGCTCGACGGATCGGTCGATCTGCGCCTGCGCGATGTCGCCCGATTGCACCGCCGCCTTGATCGCCGCGAAAGCCGCGGCATCATCGGGTGAATGCAGGACGACGTCGTTGCCCGCCTTGATGGCGCGCACTGCCGCGTCGCCAGGTTTGTAGAGCTGCGACACGCCAGCCATGCCCATCGAGTCCGTATAGATCAAGCCGTCGAAGCCGAGCTCGCGCCGCAGCACGCCGGACACAATCGGATTGCTCAGCGTCGTCGGCGTGTTGGGCGAGGCGTCGAGCGCCGGCATCTCGATGTGCGCCGTCATGATCGCGCCGACCCCGGCCGCGATCCCTGCCTTGAACGGCGGAAATTCGGTCCTGTCGAGCGACTCGCGCGCGTCCTTGATGATCGGCAGCCCGAGATGCGAGTCGACGTCGGTGTCGCCATGGCCGGGAAAGTGTTTGAGCGTCGCGATCATCCCCTCGCTCTGCAGTCCGCGAACGTAGGCAGCGCCCAGCCTTCCGACAAGTGCGGGATCTTCCCCGTACGATCTCGTGTTGATGACTGGATTGCGCGGATTGTTGTTGACGTCGACCACCGGGCCGAAGTTGACCTGAACGCCGATCGCGCGCGATTCGATCGCGGTGATGCGTCCCGCTTCATAGGCGAGCTTCTCGTCCCCCGCCGCGCCAAACGCCATGTTGCGCGGAAACGCGGTGGCCCCTTCGAGGCGGAATCCGGCGCCCGTCTCGAAGTCGGCGGAGTTGAGCAGCGGATAGGGGGCGACAGCCTGCAGGCGATTGAGCAGCGAGGCTGCGGCAAGCGGCTGCCCGAGCGTGACGCTGCCGTAGTTGGCGTCGAGCAGCACGTCGGGGGTCGGCTCGGCGCCGCCAAACACATGGAAGCCGCCGATGCGATGCTCGTGGAT
>JBKPSE010000385.1:0-8278 GCA_046765855.1 Acidobacteriota bacterium
GTGTCACGCTGCGCACGCAGGAGATTGGCCTACGGATGGCGCTCGGCGCTCGTCGCGAAGATATCTTCCGCGACGTGTTGGGCCGGGGTCTCGCGATCGTCCTGCTCGCCGTGGTGATTGGCGAGATGTTGGGCACGGCGCTGACTCGTGCCGTCGGCTCCATGCAGGTCGGCGTACGATCGCCGGATCCGTGGCTGCACGTGACGACAATCGCCCTGTGGATCACGGTCGCCGTGTTCGCGTGCTATTGGCCGGCCGCACGTGCCGCCCGAGTCGATCCGCTGGTGGCACTGCGCAGAGAGTGAGCGCCGCTCACGACTCGCCACTCGCAGCCCGGCACGCTGCGTCTGCGCGAGCGATGGCGATGGGACGGATCGGCTGACACGCATGAATCGGTTCTCGAGGAAGTGCACGCGTCCACGGGTCCGCCCGCGTAGGCGCCGGGCTAGCTGCGCGGCGAGCAGCGCGTCCGCGTTACTCCTGCGTCTTCCAGTGGATCTGATCGAAGGCAATCCGCTCGACTGCGGTGCCGGCGACGTGCGCCGCAATCTGACGCGCGTGGAAGCGGCCGTTCTCGATGAACCAGCGGCCGGTCTGATAGCCGCCGCAGACCGTCCCCGCGATATAGACGCCGCGCCGGCGGGTCTCGAACGTCGTCTCGTCGAACACCGGCGTGCGCCAGCGATCGTCGGCGAAGGTGACGCCGAAGCGCTCGAGCAGGGTGAAGTCGGGGTGGTAACCCGTCATCGCTAGTACCCACTGGTTGGCGATCTCGCGAGGCCCCGCCGGTGTATTCAGCAGGAGCGAAGTGGGGCGGATTTCTTCCACCGTCGTGTCGAAAAATGCCGCGATGCTGCCTTCCTTGATGCGGTTCTCGAGATCCGGCTTGATCCAGTACTTGACCTTGCCGGAGATTGCCGCGGAACGCACGACCAGCGTGACGCGCGCGCCATGCCGGTAACAGTCGAGCGCCGCCTTCGCCGCGGAGTTCTTCGCGCCGATCACCGCGACATCCTGGCCGACGTATGGAAACGGCTCCTTGTAGTAATGCGTGACCTTCGGCAGGTCCTCTCCCGGCACGCCGAGCCGATTGGCGAAGTCGAAGAAACCAGTCGCCAGGATGACGACGCGGCAGGGGTGGTCGCCGCTCGACGAGCGGACGACGAAGCGGCCGTGCTCGCCGTCGATCGCCTCGACGCGATCGTAGAGCGACAGTTCGACCTCCTCGCGCGCCGCTACACCGCGGTAGTACTCCAGCGCGTCCTCGCGGGTCGGCTTGTAGCGCTGCACCGGGAAAGGATAGCCGGCGATCTCGATCAGATCCGGAGTTGAGAAGAACTCCATGTTCGTCGGGTAGCCGAAGATGGAGTTGACCAGCGTGCCCTTGTCGATGACGCGGACGGTCAGGGCGCGCCGCCGCAGTTCGATGGCGCAGGCCAGGCCGACCGGTCCCGCTCCGACGATGACGGCATCACGCGGCTCGTGAGCTCCCGGCGGCATCCGCCTATTCTATCGGTCACGCCCGCGCGGCGTGCCTCAACGAGCCGGATGCACGCTTTGCCCGCCGGCGCCGTCTAAACCGCAATGGCCAAAACGTTGGCGTGGGTCGTCGCATTGTTGGGAATTCTGCCGATCGTCATGGACCATGGACTGGCGCAGCCGAACGCTCTCGCGCTCGTAGGCGGCCGAGTCTACGCCACTCCGGACGCGGTGCCCATCGACGACGCGGTCGTCGTCGTCGAAAATGGCGTGATCGCTGGCGTCGGTCCGCGCGCTTCGGTGGCGATCCCGCCCGCGGCGACTACGATCGACTGCGCCGGCCTCGTCGTCACCGCCGGCTTTTACAACAATCACGTCCATTTCACCGATCCGCGCCGGTGGAGCGAGGCTTCCTCGAAACCGGCCGATCGGCTGACTGCCGATCTGCGCGAGATGCTGACACGGTACGGATTCACTTCCGTGGTCGACACCGCGTCCGATCTCGAGAACACGCTGGCGCTCCGCCGCCGGATCGCGTCGGGCGAAGTCCTTGGACCGAGAATCCTGACGGCGGGCGGCGCGCTGTACCCGCCGGATGGTGTTCCTTTCTACGTCCGCGACGAACTGTCGCCCGAGCAGGTCGCCCGCCTCCACCAGCCGACCAACGCGGAGGCAGCCGCCGCCATCGTTCGGCGGCAGGCCGACCGCGGAGCCGACCTGCTCAAGATTTTCGCCGGTTCGTGGGTCACGCGCGGCAAGGTGATGGCGATGCCCGAGGAGGTGGCTCGCGCTGCCGTCGCGGAGGCACATGCGCGCAGGCAAATAGTGTTCGCACATCCCTCGAACGTGGCGGGCCTGGAGGTCGCGCTTCGGTCGGGTGTCGACGTGCTGGCGCACGCGCTGGACGACACGCGGGGCATGACACCGCAACACTACGACCGTTTGCGAAAGCAGCATGTCGCCATGGTACCGACGCTCGCGCTGTTCCGCAGCCGATGGTCGTGGGACATCCTGGATGAAGTCCACACCCATGCTCGCGGCGGCGGCGAAATTCTGTTCGGCACCGATGTCGGTTACGTTCCGAATTTCGATCACGCGATCGAATACGAGCTGATGGCCAGCGCCGGCCTGAGCTGGCGCGAGATCCTCGCGTCACTCACGACGGCGCCGGCGCGTCGTTTCAACGAGGAGCGCCGCGGACGGATCGAAAAAGGCCTCGTTGCGGATCTCGTGGTCCTCAACAGCGACCCCGCACTCGGCGCTCGATCGTTCGCAGACGTCCGCTACACGATCCGTGCCGGAGCCATCGTGTTTGAAGGAACGCCAACCCGCGGGACGCCCAAGTGATCCGCGAATCCGGCTTGGATTCCGCGAGACGATTGGCTCGAGGGAACCGACGGAGACGGTTGACAGCCTGATCAGGCCCCTTCCGGTGCCCGACGCCTCCCTACTGCTCGCGAAGCGCCTTCATCGGATCGAGAGACGCGGCGCGGCGCGCCGGCAGCCATGCGGCGATGAGTCCAATGGCAGCGAGCACCGCTGCCGCGCCAATCACATTGAACGGATCACCGGGCCGGACACGATACAGCAAGGCCTGAACGAACTGCGCGAGCCAGATGCTGAGAAGGGATCCCGCCGTGAGGCCCGCGACAATGCTTGGAGCGACTCCCCTGAGGATCATGCCGACGATTCCCCGCGGCTGCGCGCCGAGCGCCATACGGATCCCGATTTCGGCTCTGCGGCGATTGACCGCATACGCAACCACGCCGTAGAGACCGATTGCGGCGACAAGTAGTGCCAGCGCGCCAAAGAATCCCGACAGCATGGCCAGGATCCGCTCGACGGCCAATGATGCGCCGGCCAGAGTGTCCATGGTGCGAAACGTGAACTGCAGGTCGGAGTCAGCGCGCGCCAGCGCCGCTGCGACGTCTTTCGCGACAGACGCTGCAGATCCGTCCGCCGCCCGGACGCACAGCGTTGCAACAGACAGCACGGGTCGACCTTGTGCCAGTGGCTGATACACCGTGGGCTGCGCCGTATCGCGAAGCGACTCGTATGCCGCGTCTTGGACGACGCCAATGACCACGCTGGGTGGTGACGTGGGAAAACCCGGAGGCGGCACTTGCACGATAGTCTGACCAAGCGGCGTTCCGCGTGGAAAAAGGCGCCGCGCCAGTGTTTCGTTGACCACCGCGACCATCGGTGTCCCGGCGCGATCGTGCGCATCGAAATCCCGCCCGGCCAGGAGCCGCGTCCCCATGGTTGACAGCCATCCGGGATCCACTCCGTTCCACTCGCTCAGGCGCTCGGCATCCGAGAGCGTAAGCCCCGGCGGATTGGCGAGGAGCACGCGAAACCCCATGTTGTTCAGCGGCGCCAGCCGTGACCATGCCGCCGATTTCACACCCGGCGCTGCCTGCACGGCGTCGAGCACTGCCCGACGCACTTCTCCCGGCAGGCCGGGGCGGTTCGGTCCGGCGGTCACATTGACCACGAGCACGGCGTGCTGGTCGAACCCCGGATCGAGATGCGCCAGAGCAATGAAGCTTCGAAGAAACATCCCGGCAGCGATGACGAGAACCAGGCAGAGCGCGACCTGCACGGCCACCAGCATTCCGAAACGGCGAGGACGAATCTGGCCCGCTGCAGTTCGCGGAGACTCCGCCAGAACGAAACGTGGAGACAACCTCGTCGCTCGAATCGCCGGGATCGTTCCGAACAGCAGCGCGACGGCGATCGACGTGATCGTGGTGAAGGCGATGACGGTGCCGTTCAGAGACAGGTCGAGGAAAATCCCCGATCCCTGAAAGATCAACTGACTGAGGATGACGCGGCTGCCGGCCACCGCGACGGCCAGGCCCACGGCGGCACCGGTGAACGACAAGACGAGGCTCTCGACGAGCAATTGCCGCACGAGCCGCGCGCGCGAAGCGCCGATCGCGAGGCGCACGCCGAGTTCATGACGACGGGCGTCAGCCCTCGCCTGGAAAAGGCTGGCTAGGTTGACGCACGCGATCAGGAGAACGAGGCCCACAACGGCGAGAAGGGTCAGCAGCGGCCGCTGATATTGCGAACGCATCGGTGAGTCGACGCCGCTTGCGGCGGCCTCTGCGACGAAGGGTTCCTTCAAGTATTGCGTGAGCGCGGTCGGCGGCAACTTCGTTGGCAACGTCGCTTCGCGGATGGCGGGTTGCACCGCCTGGAGGGCTGCCGTGGCGGCCGCGGGCGTTTGCCCCTCCTTCAGACGGGCCATGACGGCCAGCCATGCCGCCGTAGGATTGCCGAGGTTGTCGGTCGGGGACAACACGGGCTGCGCCGTGAGCGGCGCGGCCAGACTGTAGTGCGCGCCCACCGAGGGGCCGAAGAATCCCTCGGGCATGATACCGACGACAACGAATGGAACCGCGTTCAGCGTCAGCGTCTGCCCGACAGCGGCCTCGGAGCCGTTGAAGTACGTCTGCCAGAAGCGATAACCGATCACCACGACTCGGCCGTCGGGTCCGCCGCCGATCCTGTCGTCCGCCGGCGTCAACAATCGTCCAAGGACGGGCCGAATACCCAGCACTTCGAAGAAGCGGCCGCTGACCAGCACGGCGTCGACCATGTGCATTTCGCCGCGCGGCGCGAGGTTCACGGGGTGGTGGCTCCAGGCGAGCGCGCCCTCGAACAAGTCGGGTCGATCGCGAACCTGTTCCCATACCGGGTAACTCCAATATTTTCGGACCGCGCGGCCCGTGGGAGCGACAATCTCCACCAGCTGCTCGGGGCGATCGACCGGCAGCGATCGCAGGAGCAGACTGTCGACGAGCGAGAAGATCGCGGAGTTCGCGCCGATGCCGAGCGCGAGCGAGAAAATGGCGACCGCCGTAAACGCCGGACTGTGGCGGAGAAAGCGCACGGCATATCTGATGTCGCGCCACAGTACCTCCATCCACGGCAGGCCCCGCTGCTCGCGCACGCGCTCGACGACGGAGCCGACGCCGCCGAGCCGGGATAACGCATCCCGGCGTGCTTCCTCCGGCGTCATCCCCGCGCGCAGATTGTCGTCGATGTGGAGCTGCAGGTGAGCGGCCAGTTCGTCCGTCAGTTCCCGATCGCGCTGCGATGACTGCAAGACGCCTACGGCGCGGCGCCACCATCTCCGTGCGCGCTCAAACATTCGGCGGACCTCGGCTAGCCCTGCGACTTCAGGAATCGGCTGACGATTCCGGTCGTGTGGATCCACTCGCGGGTTTCCTGCTGCACGCGATTACGGCCGGCACGCGTCAGCCGGTAATACTTCGCCCGCCGGTTGTTCTCCGACACGCCCCACTCGGAGGTGACAAACCCCTCGTCTTCCAAGCGCACGAGCGCGGGATAAATCGTTCCGTACAGCACCACGAGCTCGGACTTGCTGGTCTGCTCGATTCGACGCGCGATGCCGTACCCGTGCAGCGGGCCGAGCGTTTCGAGGGTCCGCAGGATCATCAGCGCGAGCGTGCCTTGCCATACCTCTGTCCTGGCCATTCGTATTGGATGACAATATCAAACGGATCTATTGCGATCAAATAGGTCCGGCGGGAGGGGCATTCTGGCGCGTCGATTGACGCCGCTGCCGGCATGGCGGGCTGCGCGCATCGACCCAGCGACAGTACTCGGCGAAGGGTGAGAACAGGCTCGCATCGCCGCGCTGCTCCGGCCGCCCGTCGACGCTGTCCTGAAGGGCACATCATGTGCGGAAGAACGCTGACTGTTTCACGAGCAAAGCGCCCCGCTGTCCTCATCGTTTTCGCGCTGCTCGCGACGTCGCGGTGTGGCATTCCACCGGAACGGGTGAACACCGAGTGTGCGTGGACGGCTGATCCCGCCACGTCGCGGGCCCCCAGCAGCGTGAATCCGTGGTGAAGATCGGCAGCAAACGGTAGGATCGGTGCCGTTCTCAACGTGATGCGGTTCTACCGGGGGCCTTCATGAAAGCGGCTGGCAAAACGTCTAGTACGTCCGCTGGGGCTGAGAAACAGCTCGAGGAGTTCATCGGCAGATTCGAGCAGAAGAATCAAGCGCTGATCCGTGCGACGCGAAAGGCCTTGCGCCGCCGACTGCCGACCGCCAACGAACTCGTTTACGACAACTACAATTTCTTCGTCATCGGGTACTGTGCAACCGAAAGGGCATCCCATTGCGTGGTCTCAATTGCTGCGGCCGCGAATGGCGTAGTGTTGTCGTTCTACCACGGCGCGACCCTGCCCGACCCACATAAGGTGCTGCTGGGCAGCGGCCGCCAGAACCGTTTCATCCGGCTCGAATCGGCCGCGACGTTGGCGCGTACGGAGGTTGAGGCGCTCATTGCCGCCGCAGTGGCGCAGAGCGCGACGGCTCTGCCGGCGAGGGGCCGAGGCAAGCTGATCATCCGCTCGATCTCAGAGAAGCGGCGCTCGCGACGCAAACCGCAGACATAGAACGACAGGTGATCCGGCGCCCCGACAAAGGCCGGTAGAGCGTCAATGATGATGGGTTGCGGAATGCTCGATCAGCCACGACAGGGTGAGGAACACCACAACCAGCAGCACGGCTGCACCAATCACGAGGTTGAGAGACGTGTTCTCACGCAGCCTGATTCGCTGAAGCCGCTTGCGCGACCCGCGATCCATGCGCCGCGCGGGGCGAGGCCTCGACGAGAACGGCATGACGTTGACGACGCCACCGTAGCCCGGGCCCGCGAGACCGTCATCCTTCCTTCAATAAGCAGCCGCAGGGTGATCGTGTTGGCGACGCGATGTCTACAGCACGAAGTTTCGACATTGGAGCAGCCGCCGCTCGATCGGCGGCTGCCACTCACCGTTGAAATGGAACCGCTCGATATTCGACGCCCGTCTCGACCCGCGCCGTTTCATCCGGCTGAGTCGTGGGACGCTTGCGAACGTGGAGATGATTTCTCAGGTCAGTCCGATGCCGGGCGGAACCTACGTCGCAATGCTGTCCAACGGCCAGGAACTGGGTGTGAGCCGTATCCAGTCGCGCGCGCTTCGCGACACACTGCTGAAGCTGTAGCGCGACCGCTGCGTGTCGCCGCGGCAGGCAACGTGCGAGAGATCGCGGCGGGTCACCGATCAGCGGGCGATCACAGTCGAAGACGACGGGGCGGACGCTCTCATTCGGTGCGCAGCGCGGTCAGCGGATCCACTCGCGTGGCGCGGCGCGCCGGAACATAGCTCGCCAGCAGCGCGACGCCGAGCAGGCCGAGCGCTACGGCGACCAGTGTGACCGGATCGCGCGGGGTCACGCCGAACAGCTGCGACTGGAGCGCCGGGCCGGCCAGCAACGCGCCGATCGCGCCGAGCACGATGCCGGCCACGCTCAAGCGCAGCGAGTGGCTGACGACCAGGCGCACCACCGACCCCGGCTTCGCGCCGAGCGCCAGGCGGACGCCGATCTCGCGCGTCCGCTGCGTCACCAGATAGGCGAGCACGCCGTAGACGCCGATTGCGGCCAGCAGCAGTGCCAGGCCCGCGAACATCCCGAACAGCCACGCGGTGACGCGCGGCTGCGCCGTGCCGCTCTCGATGAGCGCGTCCATCGTCCGGATGTTGTAGACCGCGAGCTGCGGATCGATCGCGCCGGCGCTCTTGCGCACGACGCTGGCCACCGGCATGTCGCCGCGCGTCCGCACCACCAGCGTCATCGCCGGCCACAGGAACTGCGTCGTCGACAAGTACATCGTCGGCCGCGGATCCACCGCCTGGTTGAGATTGCGGACGTCGCCGACCACGCCGACGACGAGGAAGGGCTGGCGCTCGTTGGGATCGGTGATGCTGTGGCC
>JBKPSE010000386.1:0-4083 GCA_046765855.1 Acidobacteriota bacterium
GACGCGAGATACAGCGTGTCCTGCATGTCGCGCGCGGGATGCTCCGGCGGCATGTTGAGCGCTTCGAAATTGTGGTAATCGTCCTCGAGCTCCGGGCCTTCGACGATCAGGAAGCCAAGGCGCAGGAAGATCGATTCGACCCGCTCGCGCAGCAGCGTCAGAGGATGACGATGGCCGACGAGCGCCGGACGTCCGGGCAGCGTGACGTCGAGCGCATCGGCCGCCGGACGCTGCGTCAAGGCGTGCTGCGCCGCCTCGAGCTGCGCCTCGACGAACGCTTTGAGCCCGTTCAACGCCTGCCCGACCGCACGCCGTTCGTCGGGCGCGAGCGAGGCCAGCGCCTTCATCCGGTTGGAGATCTCGCCGCTCTTGCGCGACAGATAGCGATCGCGCACCAAGCGCAGATCGATCTCGGTTTTAATCGACGCGATCTCGCGCTCGATCGTGCGTTGGAGCTCGGCGATGTCCATGCGATTCGGTCAGTGTCTGCAACAAGAGGTCAGGAAAGCCAGAGCGCAGGAGC
Source organism: Acidobacteriota bacterium (assembly GCA_046765855.1). Lineage (GTDB taxonomy): Bacteria > Acidobacteriota > Vicinamibacteria > Vicinamibacterales > 2-12-FULL-66-21 > JAICSD01. The sequence goes on from JBKPSE010000386.1 coordinate 524, forward strand.
TACCTCCTGATCTCGCGGTCTCCTGACCTCGTGTAATCGTGACGCGGGCGTTACGCCTGGGCCGCGGCGGCCTTGGCCTTCGGACGCGCGGCCTTGTGCGCGGCGGCGGGCGGACGCTTCGCCGGCACGGGTCTCGCCTCGGCGGCCGTCTTGGCGAGTCGGGCGAAGGACGCGGGGGACGACACCGCGAGCTCCGCCAGGCTCTTGCGATCGAGCGTGCTGCCCGACGCCTTGAGTCCGGCGATCAGCTGACCGTAGGTGAGGCCGTGCTCGCGCGCCGCGGCGTTGATACGCTGGATCCACAGCGTGCGGAAGTCACGCTTCTTGCGGCGGCGGCCGACGAACGCGTACTTGAGCGCGGTGTCGACCGACTCCTTCGCGGAGCGATAGAGCTTGCTCTTGGTCTGATAAAAACCTTTCGCGCGGCTGAGCAGCTTCTTGCGCTTGGCGCGACGAACGTTCCCTCTTTTTACTCTCGGCATGATTTGAACCTAGTACGGCAGCATGCGGCGCAGCTTCGCCGTGTCCTGGGCCGACACCATCGTCGTGCCCTTCAACTTGCGCTTGCGGCTGCGCTCCTTGCTGGTCAGGATGTGCGCTTTGAACGCGTTGCCGCGCTTGAACTTGCCCGACGCCGTCTTCTTGAAGCGCTTGGCAGCGCCGCGATGACTTTTCAGTTTCGGCATGATGTTTTAGCTACCTTCGACACTCTCTGCTTTTACCGCCTTCGCGGCGGGCTTCTTGCCGCCGACCTTCTGCGACAGGATGGTGTGCATCTGGTTGCCTTCCTGCCGCGGCATGTTCTCCGGCGTGGCCACGTCCGCCAGGTCCTCGATCAACCGCTCGAGAATGCGCCGTCCGATCTCCGGGTGCGCCATCTCGCGGCCGCGGAAGAAGATCGTCGCCTTCACCTTGTCGCCGTCGGCGAGGAAGCGCTCGATGTGCTTCTTCTTGAACTGATAGTCGTGCTCGTCGACCTTCGGGCGGAATTTGATTTCCTTGACCTCGATGATCTTCTGGTGCTTCTTGGCCGAACGCGCGCGCTTCTGCTCCTGGTACTGATAGCGCCCGAAGTCCATGATGCGGCAGACCGGCGGGACCGCCGTCGCGGCGATCTCGACGAGGTCGAGCCCCTTCTGCCGCGCGATGGCCAGCGCCTGCGGCGGCGGCATGATTCCGAGCTGCGTGCCGTCCTCGTCGATGACGCGGACTTCGCGGACCCTGATCCGTTCGTTGACCCGCGTGCGGTCGTCGCGCCGCGGACTTCTGTCAAAAGCGATAGAGCCTCCTAGTACTAGCCGATAAACTTTACAGGAGTCAGGAGCTCAGACACTCGGGAGAATTCACCACGTTTCTCCCGGCCTCCTCATCTCCTGGATTCCTGCGCACTCAACTCGCGGCCGCCAGCCCCGGTGCCGTCTCGCGCTTCGCTGCGATTTCGTTCAAGGCCTGTTGCAGGAAATCCTGAACGCTGCGGGCGCCCTGATCGCCGCCGCTGCGGCTGCGCACCGACACCGTCCCTTCCGCGGCCTCGCGATCCCCGACCACCAGCATGTAGGGAATCTTCTGCAGCTGCGCCTCGCGGATCTTATAGTTGATCTTCTCCTGCCGAGCGTCGACGGTCACCCGCAGTCCCGCCTCTTCCAGCCGCCGCTGCACCGACTCCGCGTACTGCGTGTGCCGATCCGCAATCGGCAGCACGATCGCCTGCAGCGGCGCGATCCACAACGGCAGCGCTCCGGCGTAATGCTCGAGCAGCAGCGCGATGAACCGTTCGAAGCTGCCGAAGATCGCTCGATGGATGACCACCGGACGATGCTCGGCGTTGTCGGCGCCGATGTACTTGAGCGCGAATTGCTGCGGCAGCTGGTAGTCGAGCTGAATCGTGGCGCACTGCCACTTGCGGCCGAGCGCGTCGGTGACGGCGAAGTCAATCTTCGGTCCGTAAAAGGCGCCGTCGCCTTCGTTGATCGTGTATTCCTGTCCCGCCGCTTCGAGCGCTTTCTTCAGCTCCGCTTCGGCGTGATCCCACGTCGCCCTGTCGCCGAGATACTCCGCCGGCCGCGTCGAGAGCTTCATCTCCGGCGTGAGGCCGAAATCGTCGTAGACGCGCCTGACCAGGCGCAGCAGGCGCTCGACTTCGTCGCCGATCTGATCGTCGCGCAGGAAGATATGCGCGTCGTCCATGATGAACTCGCGCACGCGCGTGAGGCCGCTGAGTACCCCCGAGGCTTCCATGCGGTGCAGCACGCTCTGTTCGTGAATGCGCAGCGGGAGATCGCGATAGCTTCGCATCTCGCTGCCGAACAGCAGCATGTGTCCCGGGCAGTTCATCGGCTTGAGGCTCGACTGCTCCTCGTCCCCTTCGGCCTGAAGGAGGAACATGTTCTCCCGGTAATGCGCCCAGTGCCCGGACGTTTCCCACAGCGCCTTGTTGAACACGAGCGGCGCACGGACTTCGACGTAGCCGGCGGGGAACAGCACCTGGCGCATGTAGTTGCCGAGGAGATGAACGAGCGTCGTCCCTTTCGGAAGCCAGAACGGCTCGCCGGGCGCCCACGGGTGGAACCAGAACAGCCCGAGCTCGCGGCCGATCTTGCGGTGGTCCCGCTTCTTCGCTTCCTCGATGCGCGCGAGATGCGCCTGCAGGTCCTTGTCGCTGAAGAACGCCGTGCCGTAGACCCGCTGCATCGGCGTGCCCTTCGCGTCGCCTTTCCAGTACGCGTTGGACGTGTTCAGCAGCTTGAACCCCTTCAAGCGGCTCGTCGACGGCACGTGCGGGCCGACGCAGAAGTCGACGAACGTCTCCTTGTCCTTGATCGTGTAGACGGAGACTTCGCTCTGTCCCGCCGTCTTCTCTTCGATCAGCTGGACCTTGAGCGGTTCGCCGCGCTGACGGAAGAAGTCGATCGCCTCCTGCCGCGGCCAGATCTGGCGCTCATACGGCAGGTCCTGCGACGCGAGCTCCTTCATCTTCTTCTCGATCGCCTCGAGATCTTCCGGGACGAAGGGACGCGGCACGACGAAGTCGTAGTAGAAGCCTTCTTCGGTTGCCGGGCCGATTCCGCACTGCACGCCGGGAAATAGGTTGGTGACCGCGGCGGCGAGCAGATGTGCCGTGCTGTGGCGGTAGACGTGGAGTGCATCCGCGCCGCGATCCGTCAGGATTTCGACGCGCGCGTCGCCGGTCAGCGGATACGTCAGATCGACGGGGCGGCCGTCGACGATCGCGGCGATCGCCGCTTTGGCCAGGCGCGGAGAGATCGATTCCGCGACGTCGGCAGGCGTGCTGCCGGCGGGCGCTCGACGGACGGAGCCGTCGGGAAGCGTGATCGAAATCTCACTCATGGAATAGCGTTACTGCCCCGCGACGCCCACCTTGGCGCTACGCGCCTCGGTGGGACAGCCTTTGCTGGCTCGCCCAGCCGAAGCTCGCGCAGCAAAGCCGGCGAGCGAAGGCTGGTAGGCGCGAGTGGAGTCGAACCACCGACCTCCTGCGTGTCAAGCAGGCGCTCTAACCACTGAGCTACGCGCCTATGTCTTGAAAACACAGGCCTTGC
>JBKPSE010000387.1:0-5498 GCA_046765855.1 Acidobacteriota bacterium
GCTGAAGGAGAAGGTCATGCGCGACGAGGCCCTCGAGCGCGGCAAGCGCCTCGACGGCCGTCGGTTCGACGAGATCCGCCCGATCACGATCGAAGTCGGCGTGATGCCGCGGACCCACGGGTCGGCGCTGTTCACCCGCGGCGAGACGCAGGCGCTGGTCACGGCGACCCTCGGCACTGCCGACGACCAGCAGAAGATCGAAACCATGGACGGCGAAGTGTGGAAACGCTTCATGCTGCACTACAACTTCCCGCCGTTCTCCGTCGGCGAAGTCGGCCGCTTTACCGGGCCCGGCCGCCGCGAGATCGGCCACGGCGCCCTCGCCGAGCGCGCGCTGACGCCGATGATGCCGGCCGAAGACAAGTTCCCCTACACCGTCCGCATCGTCTCCGACATCCTCGAGTCGAACGGATCGTCGTCGATGGCGTCGGTGTGCGGCGGATCGCTGGCGATGATGGACGCGGGCGTGCCGCTGAAGAAGCCGGTGGCCGGCGTGGCGATGGGCCTGATCATGGACGAGTCGACCGGCAAGTACGCGGTGCTGACCGACATCGCCGGCGCCGAAGATCACTACGGCGACATGGACTTCAAGGTGACGGGCACGGCGGACGGCATTACCGCGCTGCAGATGGACATCAAGGTGTCCGGCGTGACTGCGGAGATCATGACCAAGGCGCTCGAGCAGGCGCGCCAGGGGCGGCTTTTCATCCTGCAGAAGATGCAGGAGACGCTGGCGCAGTCGCGGGCACACGTCTCGCAGCATGCGCCTCGCATCGTCACGATCAAGATCCCGGTGGACAAGATCCGGGACGTCATCGGCCCCGGCGGCAAGATGATCCGCAGCATCATCGAGCGCACCGGCGTCAAGATCGACGTCGAGGACAACGGCACGGTCAACGTCGCCTCGGCGGACGAAGCCTCGGCGGCGAAAGCGATTGGCATCATCCAGGAGCTGACCGCGACGCCGGAGCTGAACAAGACCTACATGGGCAAGGTGCAGCGCATTACCGACTTCGGCGCCTTCATCGAGATCATGCCCGGGCTGGACGGCCTGCTGCACGTCTCCGAGATCGCGCACTACCGCGTGAAGGACGTCCGCGACGAGCTGAAGGAAGGGGATCAGGTGATGGTCAAGGTGATCAACATCGACCCGTCCGGCAAGATTCGTTTGAGCCGCAAGGCGCTGCTCCCGCCGCCTGCGCCTGCCGAGCACGCGGCGCCAGCCCGCAAGGAGTAGCCAGAGGGACGGGCCGCCAGGCGACCATTTCGCCCGGCAGCCCGTCTAATGGATAGGGAGGGTTTCATGTCGAACCGCGCGCGCCAGCTGCTGGTCTTTGCGACGCTCGCCGCGTCCGTCCTGACGCTCGTCGGTACGGCGGCCCAGGAACAGGGCCAGGTGCGCGAGTTCACCGTCGTCGGCGACCGCTATGCCTTCGCCCCCGGAACCATTTCCGTCAACCGCAACGATCTGGTGAAGATCACATTCACCGCCAGAGACATGCCGCACAGCTTCACCGTCGACGGCCCTTACCGCATCTCTAAGCGCGCGGGAGCCGGGCAGTCGGTGACCTTCGAATTCCGGGCCGATCAGGCCGGGTCGTGGCCGATCTACTGCGCCTTGTCGCAGGACGAAAAGTGTAAGGACATGAAGGGAACCTTCACGGTCCGCTGATCCCTCCGGTATAAGTCCGACACATACTGCGGATAAAAAGAATCTATTTCCCTTCTGGCTCCGGACGGTCTACAAATGACCGATCATGGACCTGCGGCAGCTTGAAATCGTGCGGGCGATCGCCGAGACGGGCTCGTTCACCGGAGCCGGCGCACAGCTGCACGTTTCCCAATCGGCGGTCAGCCGCCAGATCCTTCTGCTCGAAGAAGAATTCAACGAGCGGCTGTTCGTGCGCCTCGGACGCCGCGTGCAGATCACGGCGGCGGGGGAAGCGATCCTGCAGCTCAGTCATCGCGTCTTCAGCGACATCCGCGACACGTCGGCCAGCATCACCGATCGCCAGAAGACGCTCAGCGGTCCGCTGAATCTCGTCGGCGGCATGACCGTCTGTCTCTACGTCTTTCCCAAGCTGCTGAAGGAATTCAAGAAGCACCATCCACACGTGGACATCAAGGTCGCGACCGGCGGGCAGCAGCGGCTGCTCCGCCGTCTGCGCACGCGCCGCGCCGATCTCGCGCTGCTGACGCTGCCGATTGACGATCCGTCGTTCACCAGCGTGCCGGTGCTGCGCGAGGAGCTGATGCTGGTCATGCCCACCGATCATCCGCTCGCGGACATGAAGGGCGGCGTTCCGGTCAGTGCGCTCGTCGGCCAGCCGTTCGTCGTCTTCGAGCAGGGCTCGAACACGCGGCGGACGCTCGACGAGTTCTTCGTGCGCGAACAGATCAAGCCGCGCGTCGTCGCCGAAACCGAGAACGTCGAGATCATCAAGTCGATGGTCGCCTCCGGCCTGGGCATGAGCATCGTTCCGTTCTCGCCGGTCGAGCGCGAGACACAGGCCGGATCGCTGCACGTGGCGCGCATCCGCGGCCAGCAGCTGGTGCGCGAAACCGGCTGGGTCTACCGCCAGGGCGAAAGAGTGCCGCGCGTCGTCCAGGAAATGATGGCGACGCTCGCGCGCATCATGCCGCAGCTGAACGCGACAGTGGACCGCGCGTCGTGAGACTCACCGAGCGCGAGATCGACAAGCTGCTGGTCTTCACCGCAGCCGACGTCGCGCGCCGGCGGAAGGCGCGCGGACTGAAGCTCAATCATCCTGAAGCCGTCGCCCTGATCAGCGCGGAAGTGCTCGAAGGCATTCGGGACGGGCGCAGCGTGGCCGAGCTGATGGCAGCGGGGACGCGCATCCTCACACGCGACGACGTGATGGAAGGCGTGCCCGAGATGATCCGCGAAATCCAGGTGGAAGGCACCTTCCCTGACGGCACCAAGCTGGTGACTGTTCATGATCCGATCCGGTGAGAGCGAGCGAGCGATAGCGGGCGAGCCACGCGAGCGGAGTGGCGTCAGGAGCGCCCGCGAGCGCGCGTGCAGGGGCCTGCGGGGCGAAGCCCTCCGGTAACCAATGCTGCCCGGCGAATATATTCTGGAACCAGATGATATCGAGCTGAATGCCGGTCGGCCGACCGTGCAGCTGCGTGTCGAGAACACCGGCGACCGGCCCATACAAGTCGGATCACATACTCATTTTTTTGAAATCAACGACGCGCTCCGCTTCGATCGCACGGCCGCCTACGGCCGCAGGCTGAACATTCCCGCCGGCACGTCGCTGCGCTTCGAGCCGGGCGAGGCGCGCGAGGTTGCGCTCGTGCCGCTCGCCGGCCTGCGGATCGCTCGCGGGATGACTGGACGCGTTGACGGACCGCTCGATTCACAATGAAGATCGCGCGCAAGACTTACGCAGATCTCTACGGTCCGACGACAGGCGATCGCATCCGTCTCGCGGACACCGAGCTCTACCTGCGCGTCGAGCGCGACTTCGCGGTCTACGGGGAAGAAGTCACGTTCGGCGGCGGCAAGGTCATTCGCGACGGCCAGGGGCAGTCGCAGGTGACGCGGGCGGCGGGCGCGCCGGATCTCGTCATCACCAACGTCGTCATCCTGGACTACTGGGGCGTGGTGAAGGCGGACGTCGGCGTTCGCGACGGGCGCATCTGCGGTATCGGCAAAGCTGGCAACCCGGATGTACAGGACGGGGTCACCCCGGCGCTGGCGATCGGCGCGTCGACTGAGATCATCGCCGGCGAGCACCGCATCCTGACCGCCGGTGGCATCGACGCTCACATCCATTTCATCAGCCCGCAGCAGGTCCGGGAAGCGCTCTACAGCGGCATCACCACGATGATTGGCGGCGGCACCGGTCCGGCGGACGGCACGCGCGCAACGACGTGCACGCCCGGCGAATGGAACATCCACCGCATGATCGACGCGAGCGAGCGCTTGCCGGTCAACGTCGGATTCCTCGGCAAGGGGAACGCGAGTGCTCGCGAGCCGCTAGCCGAACAGATCCGCGCGGGAGCCATGGGGCTGAAGCTGCACGAGGATTGGGGCACGACGCCGGCGACCATTGATGCGGCGCTCTCCGTGGCCGACGAGTACGACGTCCAGGTCGCGATCCACACCGACACGCTCAACGAGTCCGGTTTCGTCGAGAACACGATTGCCGCGTTCAAGGGGCGGACGATCCACACGTATCACAGCGAAGGGGCGGGCGGCGGCCACGCGCCGGACATCCTGCGGGTGTGCGCGGAGCCGAACGTGCTGCCATCGAGCACGAATCCGACGATGCCGTACACCGTGAACACGCTCGACGAGCATCTCGATATGCTCATCGTCTGCCATCACCTCAACGCGCAGGTGCCGGAAGACATCGCGTTCGCCGAATCGCGGATCCGGCCCGAGACGATGGCCGCGGAAGACGTGCTGCACGACATGGGGGCGATCAGCATGATGTCGTCCGATTCGCAGGCCATGGGACGCGTCGGCGAAGTGATCGCGCGCACGTGGCAGACGGCGCACGTCATGAAAGCCGCTCGCGGCACACTGCCAGACGACCGCTCGGGGAGCGACAATCTGCGGCTGCGCCGCTACGTCGCGAAGTACACGATCAATCCGGCACGCGCGCACGGCATCGCCGACTACGTGGGTTCGGTGGAGGTCGGAAAGATCGCCGATCTTGTTCTGTGGAATCCGGCGTTCTTCGCCGTCAAGCCGGACCTCGTCGTGAAAGGCGGATTCATCGCCGCCGCAGCCGTGGGCGATCCGAACGCCTGGATTCCAACGCCGGAACCGGTCCGCTACCGTCCGATGTTCGGCGCGTTCGGCCGCGCGCCGGCCGCGACGTCGTGGACATTCGTATCGCAGGCGGCGATCGACAGCACGCGGTCGACACGCGACCGCCGCTTTCTTCCTGTCCGCAATACAAGAAGGATCGGCAAGCGCGACATGGCGCTCAACGACGCGATGCCGAACATCGAGATCGATCCGGAGCGCTACACCGTAACCATAGATGGCACGCCGGTGACGGCGGCGCCCGCGCACACGCTGCCGCTGGCGCAGCGATACTTCCTGTTTTGAGTCAGGAGGTGGATGTGTCGAACACCATCACGGTGCAACAGCTGCCGCCGCCGGATGCGGGACCGGGCACGGCGGAGATCGTGCACCTGCCGATGACCGCGCACGATCGGCGCCGCGTTCGTCGGCTGGTCGACGCGCCTGACGGCGCGCGCCTCGCGCTGGAGCTCGCCACGGGCACGGTGCTGCTGCCCGGCCAGGTGTTGTGCCGCACCCCAGGACGCGCGTATGTCGTGGCCGCGGCGCTCGAAGACGTGCTCGTCGCGCGACCACGCACGCTCGAGGAGGCGGCGTGTGTCGGTCACTTGATTGGCAACCTTCACCGCGACATCGAGGTGGTCGACGGCGCGATTGTGGCGCTCGCCGATGCCGCCCTGGCCGATCGGCTCCGTCGCGTGGGCGTGGCATTCAC
>JBKPSE010000388.1:0-3149 GCA_046765855.1 Acidobacteriota bacterium
TTGACGACCGCTTCACGCTCGCACGCTTGTACGCGGGCTCTACGGGACTTCGACGGTGTCCCCGAGAAGGACGCGGACACACTCCTGACGCAGAACGGCCCCGGTGACGTACTCGGGATCCACGAGATGTACCGACGCACCCGACACGGACTCGCCCGCAGCAAGGACGGCTGCGAACACGCGATCCCCTGTCCTCCGAATTTGAGAAGGAGAGCCGGATGGGTGTTCAGAATCCGCGATGGGAACGCGGCCAACGGACACGGGCCCAGCCGCTTCCTGTATCCTGCCAGGAAGATGACGTCGGCGCGAAATCGCTGTAGCGCGTCACAGATGGCGGCATCGAGGGCGTCGCTGCTGGGATGCGTCACAGACGAGAGGCGGAGCGTGTCGATACCAGCCGCCGCGGCCCGCCGCAAGGCGCCCTGGTTTATCGTGCGAAATGAGATTTGGCTGGGACGCAGGGATTCGAACCCCAATAACCGCGTCCAGAGCGCGGTGTCCTACCGTTGAACGACGTCCCAGCAGGTGGTCGGACTTCAAATTATAGCAAAACCGGCCATTCAGCGGCGCCGGACGACCTTATCCATGAGCCTCTCGAGGCTCGCCGCCGGATCCGACGTCCGGCCCGTATGCACCTCGGACGGCTGGATCATCGTGCTGCGCGGCGACACCAGCCAGCGGAACCGGCCGCGCGACGGGAGCAGCCCGATCGGACCCGCCTCCGGACCGCCCCGGCAGACCGCGGGGATGACCTCGAGGTTCGTCCGGATCGCCGCCAGGTCGATCGAGGGATCGAGCGCGCGCAGCACCGATTCGTTCACCTCGATCCGCGCGTCGAGGAAATCGGTGTCGGCGCACGACAGGATCACGCCGACGTTCACCTGCTCGCCGCGCTCGACGTGGGGGACCACGCGGACGATGGCATAGTCGTAGATGTAGTCAGCGGGCATTCGCCGCCTCCACCGCGAAGGCGCGCGGCGGCGCCAGCCGAGCGAGCAGATAGCGCCGGTATGCCGCCCGCACGTCCGCGGCAGACGCTCCATCGCCGGAGAGCCACTCGTCGGGCACCAGCGACAGCACATCGTCAATCGCCTGCGACGGCAGCAGCGCGGCCAGACGTTCGTCCTCCTCGCGAATCCGCGACGCGAGATGCAGCAGCACGTGAGTCTTGATGCCTGGGAACGCATCGCCGGCGCGCGCCGCGTCCGCGTTCCAGCCAGGCGAGTGGTGAAAGTACAGCGTCGACCCGTGATCGATCAACCAGGGCGCGCGATGCCACATCAGCATGTTGGTATTGCGCGGCGTGCGATCGACGTTGCTCACCAATGCGTCGAACCAGACGATCCGCGACGCGAGCTCGGGGGTCACGGTATGAACGACCGGATCGAAGTTCACCGAACCCGGCAGGTAGTCGAGGGCGAGGTTGAGACCGGCGCTGTCGTGCATCAGCGCATGAATCTCCGGGTCGGGCTCGGTGCGAGCGAGTTCGCGGTCGAGCGTTGCCAGGACGATTTCCGGCACCGGCAAGCCGAGCGTCCGCGCGATCTCTCCGGCGACGAGCTCGGCGACGAGCGCCAGCAGGCCGTGACCCGCTGCCCGGAATTTCAGGACGTAGAGGCCATCGTCATCGGCCTCGACGAGCGCCGGCAGGGATCCGCCCTCGCGAAGAGGCGTCACGTAGCGGGTGACGGCAACCGTCCTCAACGTGCGCACCGCGCCATTGTGGCATGCGGCCATCACTCGGGCACGTTCCGCGGCAGCAGAGGACCAGCGGCGGTGCGAACGAAGAAAAATGAGAACAGATGTAATTCCTACTGCAGCAAATTCGAACGAACGTCGTACTATGGGGCGGACGCAGCGCAGTCACCGGCCGCGGCGAGGAGAGCGCATCGGGAACCGGTGTTGCATGGCTCACGTTGGATCCCGACCAGCCATTACCCACGATGCATGAAAGCCTGGGCGCACGTTTGCGCCAGCACCGCGAGAAGCGCGACGTCTCCCTGCAGGCGATCGCGGAGCGGACGAAGATCAAGATGTCGCTGCTCGAGGGCCTCGAGCGCGACGACATTTCACGATGGCCGGCCGGTATTTTCCGGCGCGCCTACGTGCGGGACTACGCGCAGGCTATCGGCCTCGATCCTGACGTCGTGGTCCGTGACTTCCTGGAACGCTATCCCGAGCCGGTCGAACCCGCAGAACCGCCGTCCCGCTCGCGCGGCATCGTCGGAACGTTCGGGTCCTTTGCTCTGCGTCGGCGACCGAGCCCGGTCGGCGACGCCAAGCAGGCATCCGCGCCGACGGTGCAGGCGCCGCCGCGCGCAATCGCGCCGCCGCCGAGCCGATCGAGCGGGCCCGCTCAAGCCGCTGCTTCTGTCCCGCCGCCAAGTCCGTCCGTTCCAGAACCGCCACGGCAATCCACGGCGGAAGCGTTGACGCCGCCGGTTCCGTCGATGGACAGGCCGGCCGACCCGGGTGTCGACTTCCTTTCGGTGGCGAAGCTGTGCACCGAGCTGGGCCGCGTGGACAGCACGACCCAGATGCAGCCGTTGCTTCGCGACGCGGCCGCGATCGTCGAAGCGAAGGGCTTGATCGTCTGGATCTGGGACGCGATTACCGCCGAATTGAAGCCCGCGCTGGCGCACGGATATCCCAACAAAGTTCTGGCTCAGCTGACTGGGCTGGGGCGGGAGGCGGACAACGTGACCGCGGCCGCATTCCGCACGGGGCAGACGCTTGCCTTCGCCGGCGGCGGCAGTTCCGCGCTGGCCGTTCCGCTGCTCACGCCGTCCTCCTGCGCGGGCGTGCTCGCGATCGAGCTGCCTCGAGGGCGCGAGGAGTCGGCGGCCGTCCGTGCCGTGGCCACCTTCGTTGCCGCGATGCTCGCGCAGCTGGTGGGCGGCGCCTCCAGCGACACCACGCCGGCGCCAGAGCCGGTCGAACAGCCGGTTTAGCGCTTCTTCACTTTCTTCTTCGAACCAGCAGTCTGCTTCCGCGCCCGGGCCGGCTTCGGCTTGTCCTCGAGCTCGTACGCTTCGCGCAGCCAGTCGGTAATCGGCGCCTCCACCTCGTCGCGGTGCTTGACCTGCAGAATGTGGAAGAACTTGGAGGCCGAGGACTTGTCCGTCCGTCGAATTCGCGGGTGCCTGACT
>JBKPSE010000389.1:0-8060 GCA_046765855.1 Acidobacteriota bacterium
GATGCGCTTCGATCTCGGCGCAGTCCCTGATTTTGATCTCGCGCTCGTCAGCCATGCCGTGTCACTTCGAGCTTCGGGTCCACTTTCACCTCTCCCAGTGCCGCCTCCGCCTTGGCCCGGCGCGCCCGCAATCCATCGGACAGTGCGCGCCGGCCGCGCGAGATGCGCGACATGACCGTCCCAATCGGAACGTCGAGGACCTGCGCCATCTCGGCGTACGAGAGTTCTTCGACGTCCCGCAGCCAGACGGCCTGGCGGAACGCCTCGGGCAGCGCGTCGAGCGCCGCCTGAAGATCCACGTCCAGCGTGCGCCGCGACAGGATCTGCTCGGGCGATTGATCGCCCGGTCCCTCGCCGGCGGCGCGTTCGACCGCCTCGCTGTCCACGTCCACCGGATTCCTGCCGTCGTGCCGACGGTTGTTCCGGAACGTGTTGTGGAGAATCGTGAACAGCCACGCCTTCAGGTTCGTTCCGCGCTCGAACTGGTGGGCCGAGCGAAACGCCTTCAGGTACGTGTCCTGAACCAGATCCTCGGCATCCGCCGCGTGCCGCGTCAGGCGGAGCGCGGTTCCGTACAGGCTGTCGATGTGCGACAGCGCCGCCTGGACGAACTCGGCATCGTCAGCACGAGCGGAAGAGCGGCGGATTGCCATTAAGGGGAACACCGGCGGCAGGCCGGTTTATTCCTGCATTGTATCGCGGGGAGGACAGTCGCGTTCGCGCGCGGGGACACTCTTTGCGTGGTGTTTGCGCCCAAGCCACGGCCCTCACGACCTCGGCCGGAGGCACGTGGCTTGCTGCGCGCCGCTCTCGGGGACCCAGGGCCGGGGACTCCGGCGTTGCGGCAAACGTCTTAGTCACAGTAACATCGGCACCACTCGAGGTGTATACATGAGTACGCGCAACTGGCGCGCTTTTCGAGCGCCGTTCGGGATTTTCGTCTTTGCGTTTGTCTTTGTCGCCGGCACCATCGCCGCCAGCGCGCAGACGCCGTTCGTGCCGTACTACAACAAGAACCGAATCAAGTACGACCACTTCAACTGGCACACGTACTGGACGGACCACTTCGAGATCTACTACTACCCGGAAATCGAAAAGCATCTCGAGCGCGTGGCGAGCTACGCGGAAAGCGCCTACCAGGAGGTCAGCGCCTCGCTGAAGCACGATCTCGCCTTCAAGGTGCCGCTCGTCCTTTATAAGACGGCGAGCGAATTCCAGCAGCAGAACATCGATCCGGGCGAGCTGCCCGAGGGGGTGCTCGCGTTCGCCGAACCGTACCGCGACCGCATGGTGCTGCCGATCGACGAACCCTCCGACGCGCTTTACCGCCTGATCACCCACGAGCTCACGCACATCTTCGAATTCGACATCATCCCGCGCACGCTGCTCCGCCGCGGTCTGCCGCTCTGGGTCGACGAGGGTCTGTCGGATTACATGACCGGTTACTGGAATCCCTTCGACCTGATGTCGGTGCGCGACGCCGCCATCGCCGACATCATTCCGCCGATGAGCGATTTTCAGGGGGTGCAGTTCGCCGACGGGCGCCTCCCCTACAACCTCGGACACGCGGCGTTCGAGTTCATCGAATCGAAGTGGGGCAAGGAAGGTTTGCGCCAGTTCCTGTTCGCGCTGCGCAAGAGCGTGATCGGCGGCGGCGACAGCGCGTACGAGGAAGCCTTCAAGCTCAAGCCGGATGAATTCGACGAACAGTTCGACAAGTACCTGAAAGATCGGTTCAAGCCGTTCCGCGACAAGGAGCGGCCGCAGGACTACGGCCGCGATCTGGCGCCCAAGCGCGGCAAGACCAATTACGTGTCGGTCGTCTCGATCGAGCCGTCCCCCTCGGGCGATCTCCTGGCCGTCGCCGCCGGCAACCGCAAGGATCAGGAGCTCGACATCACTCTGCTCTCGACCAAGGACAGCAAGGTAATCCGCAACCTGACGAGCGGATTCAACACCGGCTTTGGCTTCGAGTACATCTCGACGCCGGGCGGCTTCCGCGGCAACGCCGTCCCGTGGATGTCATGGTCGCCGGCGGGCGACCGCATCGCCTACTTCGCGCGCAAGGAGAAGCAGAAGGAGCTCGTGCTCCAGAACGTGCTCTCGCGCAAGATCGAGAAACGGTTCCAGATCAAGTCCGTCGACATGGCCGAATCACCGGACATCAGTCCCGACGGCAAGACGGTCGCGTTCGCCGGGCTGCGCAATGCGGTCGCCGATATCTTCACCATCGATGTCGAGACCGGAGAGATCAAGGACCTGACCAACGATCAGTTCGGCGACTACGGCCCGACCTGGGCGCCCGACGGCAAGTCGATCGTCTACGTCGCGCGCGTCAGCGGCAACGACAAGCTGTTCCGCATCGACATCGCCAGCGGCCAGAAGACGCAGCTCACCTTCGGCACGCATGACGATGGCGGCGCGCAGTTCGTGGATGCGGACACGATCGTATTCCCCTCGACCGCGCTCGACCCGAACCAGCCGATCAGTCCCGACATCGCCAAGAACGGCAACATCTACAACGTCTGGACGCTCAATCTGAAGACGAACGAGCTGAAGCAGTACACCGACGCGCTCGGCGGCAACGTCTCTCCCGTCGTCCTGAAAGACGAGAACAAGGCGCAGCGCATCGCCTTCGTCACCTATTACAAGGGAGAGTACGGCATCCACACGGTGCCGGCGCAGAAGGAGCCGCTGCACACCGTGGCGAGCGCGGACTTCGGCGCACCCGCGCCGATCGTCGACTTCGTTCCCCCGCTCAGCCACACGCTGGTCAAGAGCAACCAGCGGGTGAAGGGGCGCTTCGAGAAGCTGTTCCTCGAGGGCAGGCCTCCGGTGAACGTCGGCGTCACCAGCGGCGGCGACGTGTTCGGCGGCACGCAGGTGACTTTCACCGACGTGCTCGGCGATCAGCAGTTCAGTCTCTATGCTGAATCCGTCTCTCAGTACCGCACGCTGTCCTTCTCCTACCTGAACCTGTCGCGGAGGCTGCAGTACGCCTTGCAGGGGTTCTCGCAGACGCAGTTCTATTACGCCAACAACGCCGGCACGTTCTACGCGGCGCAGTACGGATTCCTGAGCCACAAGGACGCGCTCGCGACGCAGACCGCGCGCGGCGGCACCGCGTTCGCCATCTATCCGCTCAATCGTTATGCGCGCGTGGAGCTGTCGGGCGGGTTGATCCAGTTCAAGCAGCAGTACGACGACCCGACGCTGCAGGCGGTGTCGGAAGAGTTCCAGCTGCAGAACTACGGCCGCAAGCTCTTCGCCGACGGCCACCTGATGCCGCTCGCCATCGCCTACGTTCGCGAGACGACGGTGTTCCGCGAGTACGGTCCGCTCTCGGGACACACGCTGCGGGTCGGCTACGAATACGCGCCGAGGATCGCCAAGTTCATCTCCCGGCAGACCGCCGATGTCGACGCGCGCAAGTACATACGACTCGCCACCAACGGCGTGCTCGCCTTCCGGTTCAGAGGGTTGAAGAGTTGGGGCGACTTCCCGTCGTACCTGTATTCGGGAGGCAACTCCGAACTGCGCGGCTACGATTATCTCGAGTTCATCGGCAACAAGGCGTTCTTCGCGGACGCGGAGCTGCGCTTCCCGTTGATCGAAGCGGCGCTCACCCCGCTTGGCGTGATCGGCGGGCTGCGCGCGGTCGCCTTCGCTAATCTCGGCGCATCGCAGTTCGACCAGTTCAAGATGCAGGTCTACTCGCGCGAGCCGGTGGCGGTCCAGCCGATCATCGGCTACGTTTCCAATCCGCTTGCCGCCACGGTGACGCCGCAGTACGGCAATCCGTACATCGTCAACGGCTTCCGCCTCGTCGACGGCCGCGCGTCCTACGGCCTCGGCCTCGAGACGTTTGCGCTCGGCTTCCCGATCCACTTCGACTGGTCGTGGCGGACGCTGATGAACAAGGGGTGGGAAGACTACATCTATTCGTACCGTGCGGTGATCGAGAACGACACCGCGGGCGGCAGCCACTGGCTGCGCCGGCCGAAATTCTCGATCTGGATCGGCTACGATTTCTGAGGCTGACGCAGCCCGTGTCAACTTCGCAAGTGCCCGACTCCACAGCTTCGCAACTCCACAACTCCCCAACTCCCCAACTGCCAAGGTCGGAGTTGGGGGGTTGGGCTAAACGTGGGCGTTGGCTCTTGGGCGTTCCTTGCGGAGTCGGGAATTGAGTAGTTGGGAGTTCCTGTGAGCTGGGAGTTCCTGTGAGCTGTGGCTGCGGATCGGTCGTCAAGCTGCTGGCCGATTACCTGGAACGCCAGCTGCCGTCCGGCCTCCGCGCGGAGCTGGAGGCGCACCTGCAGAAATGCCCGCGATGCGTCGCACAGCTGCGCACTTACGAGTCGACGGTCTCGATGCTGCGCTCGCTGCGTGATGACGAGCTGCCGCCGGACCTGCGGCTCACGCTGCAGGCGTACCTCGACGCGAAAACCCACAGCAACGAGACGGGACTGCCGCGGCGGTCGCGGCCGCCAAGCGCGCATCGGAATCCGCCACCGAGATGGTGCAGGTCGTACTGCCCAACGACGCCAATCCGCTCGGCTTCATCCTCGGCGGCACGGTGATGCACTTGATCGACATTGCCGGCGCCATCGCCTGCCATCGCCACACGCGCTCGCTGCTGGTCACGGCCGCCGTCGACGGGCTGCAGTTCCTGCATCCGATCAAGGTCGGCGATCTGATCATCCTCAAGGCGCGCGTGACCGCGGCGTGGAGCACGTCGCTCGAAGTGGAAGTGGAAGTCTTCTCGGAAGAGACGCTGACCGGCCTGCGGCGGATGACCAGCCGCGCCTATCTGACGTTCGTCTCGATCGACCGCGACGGGCGGCGCGTGCCGATTCCGGCGCTGATTCTCGAAACCGATGCGGAACGGCAGAAGGCCGCCGATGCCGAGCGACGCCGCGCCGAACGCCTCAAGGCGCGGAAAGAACTCGAATCCCGCTGCAGCTGATCGCTATTTCTGGAAGAACTGCGCGTTCTTCGGGATGAAGCCCTTCCACTTGTCGGGCGTCTCGTCGAGCGCGAAGATCGCTTCCACCGGACAGGCCGGCACGCACGCGCCGCAGTCGATGCATTCGTCGGGATGGATGAACAGCTGCTCGACGGTCGCGAACTCGGGCTCGTCCTTGCGCGGATGAATGCAGTCAACCGGGCAGACGTCCACGCAGGCGGTGTCCTTCGTGCCGATGCAGGGTTCGCAGATGATGTAGGCCACGCTATAACTATATAACAACCCCATGTGTACCTGGCGAGTCCTCGCCGCCGCTCTGCTGCTGTTGTCGCTCTGGTCCGACGTCGCGCGCGCGCAGATCAGCGTCGGCGGCGAAGTGACCGCGACCTTCGGCAGCCGCGACGACGTCGCGTTCTTCAATTACACGGATTACGAGCACAACGCGCTGCGCATGTTCCGCGTCTCGTTCGGCGCCATGTGGCGGCCCACCGACCGGCTCGCCTTTCTCACAGAGCTGCGCTCGGAAGATGCGCAGCATCCGATCGCCTATGCCCTCTACGCGCGCGTCCGCCCGTTCAGCGGCAGGAATTTCGACATTCAGGCGGGCCGCATCCCGCCGGTGTTCGGCGCCTTCGGCCGCCGCCGCTACGGCGCCGACGCCAACCCGCTGATCGGTTTGCCGCTCGCCTACCAGTACCTCACGTCGATTCGTCCCGACGCCATTCCCGCATCAGCCGACGACGTGCTGTTCATGCGCGCGCGCGGATGGCGATCGAGTTTTCCGGTCGGGGTGAGCACGCCCGCTCCCGGAGTGCCGCTGGTCAGCGCCTACCGCTGGGACACGGGCGTGCAGGCGCACGCGCAAGGGCGCGGGCTCGATGCGGCCGTGGCGGTGACCACCGGCACACTGTCGAACCCGCGCGTGGACGACGACAACGGCGGACGCCAGATTGCGGGCCGGCTCGGGTGGACGCCGCTGGTCGGTCTCATCGTCGGCGCGTCGGCGTCGCGCGGTGAGTTCGTCACCCGCGCGATTGCCGACAAGTACGCGGCGGTGTTCGGACGCAAGACCTACGCGCAGCAGGCGCTCGGCGTCGACGCGGAGTACTCGCGCGACTATCTGCTGGTGCGCGGCGAGGTCATCGAGAGCCGCTGGAATCTTCCCAGACTGAATCTGCCGTTCGTCGACCATCCGCTGACGGCACGCTCCGCCTTCATCGAAGGCCGCTATCGGCTGACGCCGCGATTGTTTGCCGCGGCGCGCGTCGATCGGCTGACCTTCTCCCGGATCGCCGGCCGGCGTTTCTTCGACGGCGTGCCGACGCCGTGGGATGCGCCGGTTCGCCGCGTCGAGGCGGGCGGCGGAATCTACCTGCTCCGCAATCTCGTCGGCCGCGTCGTCGTGCAGCGCAACACGCGCGACGCCGGGCTGGTCCGGTCGCGCACCTTCGTGAGCGGCCAGATGTCCTACTGGTTCTGATGCGGCCACTGATCGTCGTCTGCGCACTGCTCGTGTTTTCCGGCTCCGGCCGCGCGCCGGAAGCAGCGACCGGCGCGATTCGCGGCCGCGTCGACGTGCGCGGCGGCAGAACCGCGCGCGACATCCGTCCCGATCCGAACGGGCTCGGGATGGGCACGCCCGTGGCGCGCGAACCGCTCGACCGGCGGCGCAGCGTCGTCTACCTCGAGAGCGCGCCGCGCGCCGCCTTCGAGCAGAACGAGGATCGCCGCGCGCGCATGGATCAGCGCAACGAGCAGTTCGTGCCGCACGTGCTCGCCATCGTCGCCGGCACCTGGGTCGACTTTCCCAACGACGACAGCACGTACCACAACGTCTTTTCGCTCTCGAAAGCCAAGGACTTCAACCTCGGGCGCTACGCCGCGGGCAAATCCAAGGCGGTGCGCTTCGAACGGCCGGGGATCGTCCGCGTGTTCTGCGACATCCACTCGCATATGAGCGCGTTCATCCTGGTGTTCGCTCACCGCTTCTTCGCCGTCACCGATGACGAGGGACGCTACCGCATCGACAACGTACCCCCCGGCACCTACACCGTGGCGGTATGGAACGAGACGGTGCGCGGCGATCCGCCGCGGCGGACCGTCGTGATCGGCGAGAACGGCGGCGACAGCGACGCTGATTTCACCATCCGATGAGTGCCTTCTCCTCGCTCACCAACCGCATCTTCTTCGCGACCTCGCTGCTCGCGGTACTGTCGATCGCCGTGGCGATCTACATCGTCAACCGCGCCGTGTCCGCCGAGGCGGACGCGGAGCTGCAGCGCGGCATCAGCGAAGCGGCCACCCTGGTCGACTACTACCGCAAGTTCAGCTTCGAGACGTTCGGCCGCGATGCGCGCCTCATTGCCGATATCCCGCAGCTCAAGGCCGCGGTCGACACCCACGATCCGGCCACGGTGGAGCCGCTGGCGCGCGAATACCAGGCTCAGTTTCCCAACGCTGACCTCTTCGCCATCGCCGACAACCGCGGAAAGGTGCTGGTCAGGCTCGGCGCCGCCGACGTGCCCGATGCCGCGCTCACCGACGCCGTCGCGGCAAGCCACGATTCGACCGCCCCCGAACGCGAGGCGTTCTGGGCCGGCGCCGACGGCATGCTGCTGGTCAAATCGGTGCCGATCTTCGTCGACCCGCGCCAGCCCGATGTGCTCGGGACGCTGATTCTGGGCGCCAGCCTCGATAACCGGCAAGCCGCCCGGTTCAAGGCCCTCACCAACAGCGAAATCGCGTTCGGCATGGAGGGGCGAATCCTCGCGGCGACGCTGCCGCGCGAGACCTGGCCCTCGCTGGCGACGCTGCTCGACAAGCCCGGGACGTCGGCGCGCATTCAACTTGGCGACGAGGCATATCTCGGGTTCAGCACCGCGCTGACGCCCGGAGGCAGCCACGGCCATCCGATGGGGCTCGTGCTACGCTCACAGACCGAGCGGCTGCGCTTCCTGACGCGGCTGCACACGCTGCTGGCCGCCACCGCCTTGGTCGCGGTCCTCATCGCCACGCTCTTCAGCTACGCGATCGCGCGGACGATCACCCGTCCGCTCGGCACGATCACCACCACCATGCGCGAGATGGCGGC
>JBKPSE010000390.1:0-10048 GCA_046765855.1 Acidobacteriota bacterium
AAGGACCCGCCTTCATCGAAAATCGGGGCGAATGTGTTGCCGCGGTTCTCCGTCTTGAACAGTCCGCCAGAGGCGCTGGCGACGTACCAGACGTTCGGGTTCTTCGGGTCGATATCCACATCCGAGATGCGGCCCGTGGTGATGTCGGGACCGATCGTCCTGAGCGAGAGGCCTTTGATTGCGGCCGGCGTGATACCGCCGGGTGACTGCGCGCCGACGACGGCGCACGCCGCGGCAACCGTGAGACTGAGAGCAAGCGTTCGGTTCATGGCGGCGTATTCTGTCATAACTGGAAGGTCGCCTCGCTCGATGGCGGGCGGAGCCGCCTGGGCACGGGCAGACCGGAGGAAACGCAGCGTGCAGTATCGACGGCTAGGGCGGACGGGGTGGTCGATATCGGCGATCAGCTTCGGGGCATGGGCGATTGGCGGATCGTGGGGGGCGGTCGATGACGAAGCGTCGATGCGCGCGCTGCACGCGGCGATCGATGCGGGCGTCAACTTCATCGACACCGCGGACGTCTACGGCGACGGCCGCAGCGAGCGCCTCATCGCTCGGCTTCGCAGGGAGCGGCCGGGCGAAAGAATCTATGTGGCGACCAAAGCAGGACGGCGGCTTCCCGAACAGATCGCCTCGGGTTATACGCGCGAGAACCTCGCGGCGTGGGTCGATCGGAGTCTTCAGAACCTCGCGACCGACGCCATCGATCTGCTGCAGCTGCATTGCCCGCCGTCTGCTGTCTTCGGCAGTGAGGAGGTCTACGCCATTCTCGACGAGATGGTGCGTGCCGGAAAGATCCAGCATTACGGCGTGAGTGTGGAGCGTGTGGACGAGGCGCTTCGCGCCGTCCAGTATCCGGGCGTGAAGACCGTCCAGATCATCTTCAATATGTTCCGGCCCAAGCCGGCCGACCTCTTTTTCCCCGAGGCCCTGCGCAGGAACGTCGGCGTTCTCGCGCGCGTGCCGCTCGCCAGCGGGCTGTTGACCGGGAAGCTCACAGCATCCTCGCAGTTCGCGGCGGACGATCATCGCCACTTCAATCGTGGCGGCGAGGCATTCGACCAGGGGGAGACGTTTTCCGGCGTGCCCTATGATGTCGCGCTGGCGGCAGTCGACCAGTTGCGTCGGCTCGTTCCTTCCGGCGCGAGCATGGCGCAGTTCGCGCTGCGCTGGATTCTGATGTTCGACGCGGTGACCTGCGCCATTCCCGGCGCGCGTACGGCGGCGCAGGCGCACGACAATGCGGCGGCCGCCGACCTGCTGCCGCTCGAGCGTCAAACGATGGACGCGGTGCGGACGATCTACGAGCAGCAGATTCGCGAACACGTTCACGACCGCTGGTGAGGTCGCATCTGTCGAACGCTCGTGCAGCGCTTCGGTAGGACCGTCACAGGGGTGCCGCATGCGATTTTTCGCCCGCCGTTCACTGCGATCTCACGCAGAGCGCGCGGAAACGCAGAGAGCGCGGAGAACCGGATGACTTGGCTGACGGTGCAGCGGCAGGCGAGCCGTGCTTCGCACGGCGGCAGGCCGCAGGCCGGCCTCGCCTGCCCTACCCAAGCGTAGGTTCATGGGGCGGCGTACCCTCCGGAAAGTTGTTCACCAGCCTCAGCACGCCGTCCAGGAACCGTGTCGCGCCGAAGTTCAGGATGAAACCGAGGGGGCACCCTGACAGCCGCAGATACGTACGAAGTTGACGGCTGTGTAGGGGCGCGAGCTGTTCGATCGCTTTGACTTCCCCGATAATCCTGCCTTCGATGATGAAGTCCGCTTCGTACGCACACGGGATATACAGGTCGTCGTAGCGGAGTCCAAGCGGCACTTTCGTGCGGAATTCGAGGCGGCGCTTCCGCAGTTCTTGCGCCAGACAGGGTGTGTAGGCCGACTCGAAGCAGCCCGGACCCACGCGGCGGTGCACTTCGAGGCCCGCGCCGCGAATCTCGTACGCGAGGCGATTCAGTTCTCCTTCAGTCGCCACGCCAAAACAGCGGTGCACATGCCTTGCCGCACAAAAAATGGCCTGATTCTGCAAGGTGTTCCAAGTTCTCCGCAGAACCTGCCATCAGCTCTCGACCTGAAGGTTGCGTTCTCTGCGTTTCCGCGCGCTCTGCGTGAGATCGTCGTGACAGCGTACTCTCCCCTTTTTATGGAGTAATCTCTCGTCGTGCAATTTCTGGTCGCGCTCGCCATAGCTGCCGCGGGTCTGTTCAGCGGGCAGACTGTAAAGGACGGCGAGGTCCTGGTGCGCATCGAGACCGCGTTCGGGGACATCGACGTCGCGGTCGACACGAAGCACGCGCCGATCACGGCGGCGAATTTCCTGAAATACGTCGACGGCAAGTTCTATGACGGCGGCCGCTTCCATCGCGCGACGCGTCCCGACAACTACACACCCGCCCCGCCCGACAAACCGGCGATGGAGATCATCCAGGGCGGCATCAATCCGGCGCGCCGCCGCGAGGGCTTCGACCCGATCCCGCTCGAGCGAACCAGCGTCACCGGACTGAAGCACGTGGTCGGCACGATCTCGATGGCGCGCGCCGCCGCAGCCGACACCGCGCGATCCGATTTCTTCATCTGTCTCGACGATCAGCCGTCGCTCGATTTCGGCGGCAAACGCTTCGACGACGGGCAGGGGGGCGCCGCCTTTGGCCGCGTCATCAAGGGCATGGACGTCGTCCGCAAGATCCAGCAGCAGCCCACGAACACGAGTGGCGAAACGCCGATGGCGAGGCAGAGCCTGCAGCCTCCCGTTACCATCACCCGCATGTCGCGTATCCAGTAGGAGCAACACACCCATGAGGCGAAGCACGATCGCAATCGTCGCGTTGATGACGCTGGCCGCGAGTCAGCCGTACGCCGCGCCGCCGGCCAGGACGCCGCACGTTCCGACCATGGCGCAATTCATGAGCGCCGCGTTCCCGATGAACCTCGTGGCCGCGAAAAAGGCGGATCGCATCGCCTGGATCGCCAACGACAAAGGCATGCGCAACGTCTTCAGCGCGGCGGCGCCGGACTTCAAGCCGGTGCGGGTCACGTCGTTCATGAAGGACGACGGCGTGGACACGACGCAGTTGTCGATCTCGGATGACGGCACGATCGTGTCGTTCACGCGCGGTCACGACAAGAACCGCGCGGACTGGGTCGCCAGTCCCGAGGCGGATCCCGCCGGCGTCGAGCGCGCCATCTGGGCCGCACGCACCACGACTCCCGGCATGGCCTGGCGCCTTGCCGAGGGAAGCAGCGGCGTCCTCTCGCCCGACGGCCGTTACGTCGCCTACGCGCAGGACGGCCAGATCTTCCGCGTCTCGACCGCCCCCGGACCGCGCGCCAACGATTTCGACAAGGGAGTGAAGCCGTACATCCGCATCTGGGGTGTGAACAGCAACCCGGTGTGGTCGCCCGACGGCCGCAAGCTCGCCTTCGTGAGCCGCCGCACCGATCACAGCTTCATTGCGGTCTACGATGTCGCGTCGCGCAAGGTGAGCTACATCTCGCCGAGCGTGGATTTCGACAGCAGTCCGACGTGGTCCGCCGACAGTAAACGCATCGCCTTCATCCGGCGGCCGGGAACACCGTTCGCCTTGCAGGCACAGGAAGGCGTCGGTGGACTCGGCAACCCACCAGGACCCGCGTTCAATGCAACTGGACGCGGCGGTGCCGGACGTGGCGCAGGCCGTGGCGGCGGCGGGTTTGGCCGTGGCGGCGAAGGCCGCGGCGGTCAGGAGCCAGCAGCGGGTACGCCGGCCGCGGCACCGCGTCCAGGCTTGACGAGTGCGACGTTCAGCGGCGGATACAACCTCGCGTTCTGGGTCGGCGACGCGACGAGCGGTGACGCGCAGGAGTTCTGGCACAACGCGCCGCAGGATCGCGTCTACACCAACATCAACCAGATCACCTGGCGCGGCGATCACGTCATCTTCCAGCTGGAGCCCGAGGAGTGGACGCGCTACTACGCGGTACCCGTGCGCGCGAGCGGCCCTGTCCACAACACCGGGCCGAATGCGCGAACGGACGTCTTCGGACCCGTCACCGAGCCGGTTCCCGTTGCCGAGCCGATCAGTCTGACTCCGCAGGACGGACAGATCGAGTCGGCCGGCTACTCCGCCGACGGGAAGTACCTGTATTACGGCACGAATGCGACGGACATCGAACGCCGCCACATCTGGCGTGTGCCGACCGCAGGCGGCGCGCCGGAGCAAATCACGACGGGTGATGGCATCGAGCACGATCCAGTGCCGCTGCCATCGGGCAGAGTGGCCGTGCTCAGTTCCGACTGGCGCCGTCCACAGTCCGTGGCGGTATTCCCGGCAGTCAAAGGGACAGCGGCGATGGACGCGTCGGCGCAGAGGGTCCTCTACCCGGTGCTGCCGCGCGAATTCCCCACCGATGCGCACGTCAAGCCGGAGACGATCATCACCAAAGCGCCCGACGGCATGGAGATTCACAACCAGTTGTTCCTGCCGAAGGACCTGCGTCCCGGCGAGAAGCGGCCGGCGATCATCTTCGTGCACGGCGGACCGGTGCGGCAGATGCTGCCCGGCTATCCCTACATGGAGGTCTATCACCTCTTCTACGGCGCCAATCAGTGGCTCGCCAGCCAGGGCTACATCGTCCTGTCGGTGAACTATCGCGGCGGCATCGGCTACGGCAAGTCGTTCCGCACGGCGCCGAACACGAACTCGCGCGGCAACTCGGAATATCAGGACGTTCTTGCCGGCGGCAAGTATCTGCAGTCGCGCCCCGACGTCGACCCGAAGCGCGTCGGCATCTGGGGCCTTTCCTACGGCGGACTGCTGACGGCGCAGGCGCTCGCGCGCAATTCCGACGTGTTCATCGCCGGCGTCGATCTGGCAGGCGTGCACCTCTATGGCAACAACCTCGATCCGGAGAATCTCGCATACAAGTCGTCGGCGATCTCCGAGATCGACAAATGGAAGTCGCCCGTGCTCTTGATTCACGGCGACGACGACCGCAACGTGAACTTCGCGCAGACGGTCGGGCTCGTGCAGCTGCTGCGCGCGCACGGCGTGCCCTACGAGCTGTTCGTCATGCCCGACGACACGCACGAGACCCTGCTCTACAAGCGGTGGCTGCCGATGTGGGAGCGGATGGAAGTGTTCCTCAACAAGTACCTGAAGAAAGAGGACGCAGCATCGACGTCACAGCAGAAGTGACTCTGGAATCGCGGACATTTGCGCACTTGGAAAGCTAGGACGGTAGCACTCTTCGCTGTTGGTCTGGCCGCCTGTTCGTGGTTCGGCGGCCAGACGTTTTCGCTGGCGCCCAATCCCGAGCGCAACATCCTTCTCGTCACCATCGACACGCTGCGTGCCGATGCGCTCGGCGCGTATGGCGGCCGGGCGTCGACGCCGAACCTCGACGCACTGGCCTCGCGGGGCGCGCGTTTCGATTTCGCCCACGCCCATGCCGTCGTGACGCTGGTGTCGCACGCGAGCATCCTGACGGGCACATATCCATACGACCATGGCGTTCGCGACAACACCGGCTATCGCCTCGATCAAAACCGCGCGACGCTGGCGGCGCTGCTCAAGCGCCGTGGCTTTGCCACTGCCGCCTTCGTCGGCGGCTTCCCTCTCGATCGGCGATTCGGACTGACTGCTGGCTTCGACGTCTACGACGACCGGATGACGAAGACCTCGTCCACTGGTGAAGTGACCGACCGCGAACGCCCCGCCGACGCGGTCGTGAAGGCCGCCCTTGACTGGATTAACGCGCAGCAGGGCAGGTGGTTCACGTGGGTGCACGTCTACGACCCGCACGAGCCATACGAACCGCCCGGTGAGTTCGGCACGCGCTACGCCGCCGAGCCGTATCTTGGCGAGGTCGCGTGGACGGACGCGGCGCTGGGCCCTTTATTCGAGCGGTTGCGGCGCCTGTCCCGCGCGACGCTGGTCGTGGTGACCGGCGACCACGGCGAGAGTCTCGGCGAGCACGGCGAGCGCACGCACAGCCTCTTCGCCTACGAGCCGACGCTGCGGGTCCCGTTGATCATCGGCGAAGTCGATCCCGCGCATCCTGATGCGAACGTCGCAGGGCGCGTCATCTCGACGCCAGTACGGCACGTCGATCTGCTGCCGACGATGATGGCGTCGGCTGGCGCTCCCATTGATGGCGGTTCGGGCTCTTCCCTGCTCGACACCATCGCTGCCGGAAGAGGCGACGAGCGGCCGTCGTACTTCGAGGCAATGAGTGCGGCGGTAACCCGCGGCTGGGCGCCGCTGCGCGGAGTGCTGTCAGGAAAAGAGAAATACATCGATCTTCCGATCGTCGAGCTCTACGATCTGGCGGCCGATCCGAAGGAAACGGCCAATCTCGCGCAATCGCGCGGCGATCGGACTCGAGTGATGGCGGAAACGCTGAAGCAATTCAACGTCGCACCGCCGGCGCGCGCGCGCCAGGAGTCTGCCGAAACCATCGAACGCCTGCGTTCGCTCGGCTACATCGGCGGCGGGTCGGCGCCGGTGCGCGAGAGATATACGGATGCGGACGATCCGAAACGGTTGGTCGAGATCGAGCAGCTGTTGAGCAAGGGCAACGAGGCCCTGCGTGCGAATCGCATCGACGAAGCGATCGCGAGCTACCGCACGATCCTGAGCAAGCGTCCCGATACCGAAGATGCGTACCGCAAGCTCGCACTCGCCTACTGGCGCACCGACCGGCCCCAGTTGGCAATTGAGACGCTCGAGACCGCGCTGCGCAACGGCGTGACCCAGGCGGAAGTACGCATCCGGCTGGCGCAGTATCTCGCGGATACGGGTCAGGCGCGAAAGGCTGTGGCCTTGCTCGAGAGGGATGCGGGAGACGACCCCGACGCGCTGATCGCGCTGGGCAACGCCTACACGATGTCAGCGCGCAACGCGGACGCGATCAGGACCTACACGCGGCTGCTGCAGATCGATCCCGGCAACGCGCTCGCGTACCAGAACCTCGGCACCGCCCAGTTGCAGGCGCGGGATCTGAAAAACGCCGAAGCGTCGCTGCGCAAGTCGATTGAGCTCGATCCCTCGCTGGCCGGCGCATATACGGCACTCGGCGTCGTGTTGGCGTCGACTGGACGCAGGAACGACGCGATTCAGGCCTGGACGCGCGCGGCGGCGCTCGGGGATGCGAACGCGGCAGACAACCTTCGCGCGATTCGGCAATCCCAGGCGCCAGGCCCGCGGCGCTGAGCAGGGACTACACAGCACCGCACACCCGAGCACGCCGGCCGGGTATACTCGGACGGCCATGCGGCGGGCCGTCGCATCCTCGGTCATCGTGCTCTCGCTGTGCATCGTCCACGCGCAGACGCAGTCATCTGTCGGCCAACTGATCGGCGGCTATGCCGAGATGGTCCACGGTCGTCGCGGCGGCGTCGACCTGCTCGCCATCGACCTCGACGTCGTCCGCCGCGAACTGGGCCGCCTCGACCCATCGTCCATTCCCGTGGAAGCGTCGCTCGCGCCCGAGCGCGCACGTGAGTACCGCCGCCGCGTGCTGACGGCGTTCGCGCTGGAAGTCGCGGCAATCGGGTCGACGCGGCAGGCGTCTTCTGCGGCGAAGCTGGTCGAATGGGCGTGCGCCTACGTTCGTTCGCATACGCCGGTGAACGATTACGACCGCGCCTGGCAGCTCGCCGCGCTGTCGGTGATCGAAGGCGGCATCGACTCGCAGGCGCTGCGCGATCACGTCGCGCACGCATCCCCCATTTTTCCCGACGAGGCCCGGTTGATCCTGGCCCGCGGCATCGTCGAGGAGCAGTTCACCGCCCCGGCCGAGGTGCTGACCCGGACGGAAACGGCGGCGGGTCTGGCTCGTGCGCGCGAAGCCATCGCACATGCTCAGGATGAGAGTCTCCGCGCCTCGGAACGCGCGCTGACGCGTTTTCAGGAGGCGGCGCAGCACGACTCACTGCGAGGCGAAGCGCTGCTGCGCGCCGGACACGTGCAGATGCGGCTGTCACGCTATGACGCTGCCATCGCGACATGGAGCGGGCTCGAACAGAGCATTCGAGAGCCTGCGCTGCTGTTCCTGCTGCATCTTTTCCGCGGCATCGCGTTCGAAGGACGCGCGCGGCTCGACCAGTCGCGCGCCTCGTATCGCGCCGCGCTGACGCTCAGTCCGAACGCGCATTCCGCCACGCTTCGCCTGGCCGCACTGTCGTTCCGCAACGGGGATGAAGAGAACGCGGCACGGCTGACGGAGGCGTTGATGCGCGACGACGATCCGCGACGGGATCCGTGGTGGTCGTACTACGCGGCGGACTGGCGGCTCTACTATCCGCGTCTGGAGCGCGTGCGCGCGCTGCTCGAGCCGTGATGCCACGCATCGCCGCCGTTCTTGCGATCGCACTGTCGATTCCGCTGAGCGCGCAACAGGTGTTTCGCTCCGGCGTGGACGGCGTATTGATCCCGGTGTCGGTGCGCAGCGGCAGTAAACCGGTCGCGGGCCTGAGCGCCGTCGACTTCGAGCTGCGCGACAACGGTGTGCGCCAGGAAATCCGCGAAGCGTCGGCAGAGAAGATCCCGATTGACCTCACGCTGCTCCTCGATCTGAGCGCCAGCGTCGACGGCCCCACGCTGCAGCGCCTGAAGTCGGCCGTCACCGATACGGCAGGCCTGCTCCGCGCCGACGATCGCATCCGCCTGGTCGCTGTTTCACAGGTACTGCACGAAGTATTCAGCTTGAGGCCCAGGAGCGGCGCAATGGCGCTCGACGGCTTGCTGGCACAAGGGGCGACGTCGCTCTACGATGGCCTCGCCGCGACAATGATGCGAACCTCCGACCTCGGACGCCGCCAGTTGATCGTGGCATTCACCGATGGCCGCGACTCCACCAGCATCGTGGACGAGAGCACGTTGACAGCGATCGCGCACCTGACCGACGCCGTCGTCAGCATCGTCGTGCCGACCGCGTCCCGTCAGGAGACGACTCGGCGCCTGTCGCAGCGCGCCGGAGGTTCGGTCGACTCGCTGGCCGGAGCCGCGAACGTCAGCGTCAACGGCCAGCCCGCGGCCGGGGCCGTCGCCGACAGTGTGCCGCCGGCGCTGTCCGCCATCGTCGCGCCGACCGCGGGTCGAGTCATCCCCCTCGAAGCAGGCGTCTCGATCAGCCGCACCTTCAAGTCGCTGCTCGACGAGTTTCGCGCCGCCTACGTGCTGCAATACGTCGCGCAGGGCGTCAGTCCCGGCGGCTGGCACGCGGTGGACGTCACGGTCACCAGGCGTGGAAAGTTCGAGGTGCGGGCCAGAAAGGGGTATCAGGGACGGGGTACAATTCCTTCCACGGAGGACAAACAGTGATGCGTCTGATCGCGCTCGCGCTCTGCGGCGCCGTGTTGCTGCAGGCTCCCAAGACCGCGCAGCCCACGTTCAAGTCCGCGACGGAACTGGTCGAGGTCGACGCAATCGTCCTCGACAAGAACGGCAACTTCGTTCCCGGAATCAAGCCCGAGCACATCACGCTCTACGAGAACGGCAAGCCGCAGAAGATCGAGCAGTTCTTCATGGTCACGCACGATCTCGGCCTGACCGAAGGATCGGTGGCCAGCGAGTACGCGGATCAGGCGCAGTACGGCGCGCATCGCGTGTTCGTGCTGCTGTTCGACGAAGCGCATCTCGCCAATGAGTCGCTGTTCCGCGTCAAGTCGGGCGCCGAGCAGTTCGTGCGCGAAATGTTCGGCGCCGGCGACGCCGGCGGAATCTTCCTGAACGGCGGCATGTACAAAGGACGTCTGACCGTCGACAAGGCAGAGCTCCTTTCCGGCATCCGCGCGGTTCAACCGGCGTTCGAGAACCGCCAGGACATCCTGGCACCATTCCGCCAGTGGCCGCGCATCGACAGCGAAGTCCAGGCGGCGCGCATCGCCGACGGCGCGCGCGAGGTCGTCGACGCGCTCGGCGTCAAGGCGTGCCAGGACGATCCGCAGGCCTGCCAGGGAGAAGGCGGGCTGGGCAACGTCGAGAATCTCATCCAGCAGAAGGCGCGGCTCTACGTCCGTCAGGCACGCATGCTGACCGAGCGGACGATGCAGAGTCTCGAGGCG
>JBKPSE010000391.1:0-4765 GCA_046765855.1 Acidobacteriota bacterium
GCTCGAGCCGGGCGACGAGGTCATCGTTCCCGATCCCGAGTGGCCGCCCTGCGCCGGCAACGTCAAGCTCGCGCACGGCGTACCGGTCCCATGCCCGCTGCACGAGAAGCTCGGGTGGCGCTACGATCTCGAGGAGCTCGAATCGAAGATCACGCCGAAAACGCGCGCCATCTACCTCAACTCTCCCCACAATCCGACCGGAGGCGTGCTCACCCGCGCTGACGTGCAGGCCATCGCAGCGATTGCGGAACGCCGCGGCATCTGGATCATCTCCGACGAGGCTTACGAGGACGTGGTGTTCGATGGCGCCGAACACGTGAGTCCGGCATCGCTTCCCGGGATGTACGACCGTACCGTCTCGCTTTACACGTTCAGCAAGACCTACGCGATGACCGGCCTTCGCCTGGGCTATGTGGCGGCCAAGGATGCGAAGCTGCGCGACCGCATGAAAAAAGCGCTCTTTTACACCGCCAGCAATATTTCGTCGGTGGTGCAGTTTGGCGGCGTGGGCGCGCTCGAGGGATCGCAGGCTGCCGTGAAGGTTTTCCGCGATGAGCTGCAGGCCCGGCGCGACCTGTTCTACCAGGGCATCAGGGCACACGCGGGCGGCATTTTTTCCGGCGAGCCGCCGCGCGGCGCCTTCTACGCGTTCCTGCGCATCAACCCCGGATGGACCTCGGCGGGTGAACGCCAGGATTCACTGTCATGGGCGATGACGGAATTCCTGATCGCGGAGGGACGGATTGGCTGCGTCCCCGGCGTCGACTTCGGGGCCAATGGCGAAGGCTATCTGCGCTTCTGCTTCGCGCGCGATCGCCGCGAGCTGACCGGCGCGCTCGAGTCCATGCGCGCGCTGTTCAATTCAGATCGCCGTCACAGTCGGCAAGCAGCTCCAGCAGCAACTCCGGGTTCGTGATGTGACCGAGGATGAACGTACGCGGACCCGGCGTCTTGCGGACGAGCGTCGGCGTGAAAGCGACCGAGTCCTCTATGCCGGCGGTCGGATTCCTCGACAGATCGCACACCGTCAACTTCACGCGCGAGGCGTGGAACCGCTCGAGCACCTTCTTGATATTGCGCACCGCTGCGTACGACCGCGGTGACTGCGAGCTGATGTAAAGAATCAGCTCCACCGGCTCCGGGCAGTCGGGGCCGCCCATCGCGCCTCGATCGTTGTGCGGCAGCAGCGGCAGCCGCCGCCGCCGCGGGCGCTCGCTGCCCTCCATCCGCCGCCGGACGCGTTCGACCAACTCGTCGAGATCGAACGGCTTGTGGATCACTTCGTATCGCGCTTCGGCCTCGACGTGCGGATGCGCCGTCACGATCATGACGGGCGTCCCTTGGATCAGCCCTTCCTGCTCCGCCTCCCGGATCAACCACAGTCCCGAGCGCCGCGGCAGGGCATAGTCGGTCAACACCAGGTCGAACGCCTGTTCGCGCAGCGCGTTGAGGCCGCATTCCGCCGACTCACAGGCAACGACGCCAAAACCAGCCATCTCGAGCAGCGTCGTGACCATCTCGCGGATGTCGCGGTCGTCTTCCACCAGCAACACGGTCGGCCGACCGAGGTTGTCCAGATCCAGCTCGTAACCCCAGGGGCCCGGTCCGCCGCGCGACGATCCGAAGGTCTCTTTCATTCCGATCAGAGAATCAGCAAATCTATTGCCGAGTCCATGATCGCGCTAAGTTATTGAACAGCAGTATCTTCGGCTTGGGGTGTGTAGCGCGCTACCACTCCGCGTCATCCTCGAATACAGCCGACCTGGCCAGGATGTCACGCGCGTGGTACTTCACGCGGCTGCGTCCCGAGACGCGCAGCTTCTTCAGGCGTGAGCCGGGCCACCCGCAGCCCGCCTGGCTCGATGGCGAGACGATAGGGGTGCGTTTCGTGCTGAGACCCGCGCATCTTGATCAGCCGCATGGTTCGATCGAGATCGTAGGAATGCAGGTTGTAATCGAGTGTGAGGATTGCGTCGGCGATGGTCGAGAGGTACGGCGCCGTATGATCGCTCGTGCCCACGGTCGTCTGCGTGATCAAGGCGCTGC
The DNA here is from genome assembly GCA_046765855.1 of Acidobacteriota bacterium. GTDB lineage: Bacteria > Acidobacteriota > Vicinamibacteria > Vicinamibacterales > 2-12-FULL-66-21 > JAICSD01. The sequence continues at coordinate 2,047 of JBKPSE010000391.1, forward strand.
GGCCATGCTCGCGCAGGATCGACGCGACGCCGATCATGAACTGGCGGAATCCCTTCTCGGACGACGCATGCTCGATCGACGAGATGCTGTCGAGAACCACCAGCGAAGGCTTCAGCTCCTCGAGACCGAGCCGCAGGTCCACCAGCAGATCTTCCAGGCTCGTCGCCTCGGGATATCGGCAGATCACCTTGAGATGGCCCGACTCGATGTACGGGTCCATCGACATCCCGATCTCACGATAATTGCGCAGCAGGATCGGCCGCGTTTCTTCGAATCCGTAATAGACGACGCGCTCCTGCCGCGCCGCGCCCGCCCGCGCGTAGAGTCCGGCCAGCATCGTCTTGCCGCTTCCGGTCGGACCGCGGACGATGATGATCGAGTTGCGCAGCCAGCCGCCGTGCGTCAGCGCGTCGAGACCTTCGACGCCGCTCGAATAACGCTCGACCACGATGTTGCCGGGATTCTCTTTGGCGTCGAGCGGAAACACCGCCAGCCCGCGCGTCGTCACCGTGCACGGGTATTCCCCTTTGTAGTGCGCGCTGCGGCGGTACTTGTTGACTTCAATCGAGCGCCGCCGCCGACCGCCGTCGACGATGTTGCGGAGGATCAGCGTGAGGTCGCAGACATAATCCTCGACGCCCATCGTCGTCAGCGGTCCGTAGTCGTCGGGGGCCTCCGCGAGAATGACCGAAGTCAAGCCTTGCGCGCGAAGCGTGTGCACGAGTTGAAAGAAGTGGCTGCGCAGCGCTTCCGGCGCCGGACGCGGACTGAAGAGCGCCGTTGCCGAATCGAGAACCACCGCGCGCGCGCCGGTCTGCTTGACCATCGCCTCAATGCGGTGAATCAGCCCGAACAGGTCGTAGTCGCCGGACACGATCGTCGGACCGTCCATCGGCCGTCCGATGTTGGCGAAGTGCAGCTTGCCTTCGCGCACCAGGCGGGAGATGCCGAGGCCGAGCGTGTCGCCGCTGTCCTGCATGTCTTCAGGGCTCTCTTCGACGGCGAGGAGAATGGTCCTGATCCCTTGCCGGGCAAGGTGCGCGGCGATCTGCAGCCCCATGACCGTCTTGCCGGTTCCGCTCTTGCCGGCAACGAGAGTCGACCGTCCTTCAGGAATCCCGCCGAGGGTGAGGACGTCGAGTCCGGGCACCCCCGTTTCCAGCTTCTTCAGCGCGCTCATGCCTTCGCATCGACTCCACAGACTCGCAGCAGGTCGGCCACTATGTCCGCCTCGCGGAGGTTGCCCAGCAACCACATCCGTGGCTCAGGATATCGCTTAACCAGCGTCGGCGTGAAGGCCACGCGATCGGCTTCGCCGCTCAGCGGGTCGCGGCCGAGATCGCATATCGAGTACTTGATTTGCGAGCGATCGAACCCGTCGAGGACGCGTTCGAGATTGCGGCGCGCCTGGATCGAGGCTGGGGAAGCCGAGCTGACGTACAACACGAGCTCCACCGCAAAGCGCGAACGCGACGACTGCGCCGAGGGCGCATCGTCAGCTTCCCGCGGCCTGTTTTCGGCGAGCACGCGGCGAACCTGCTCGAGAAAGTAATCGAGATCGAGCGGCTTGGGAATCACATCGTGATTGGCGAGCTCGCGCACGTCAGGATGGGCCGTGACGATCAGCGACACGGCGCCGTTGAGCACACTCTCGCGCGACGCCTCGTTCAGCATCCATGCGCCGGTGCCTCCCGGCATGGCGTAGTCCGTGAGGATGAGCTCGAAGCGGCGTCTTCTCAGACGCGCGAGGCCTTCGATAGCGTTCGCGGCTTCCTCGACGACGAGGCCTTCAATCTCGAGCGCGGTCACGAGCAGCCGCCGCACATCCTCCTGATCCTCGACCACGAGCACGCGCGGCCGGCGTGAGCGGCTTGCGGTATTTAGATCCGTGTCAGGACGGGTATCCTTCTCCCCTGGTTGCATGAGATCGGACGCAGGTACAGCAATCCTCCTGCCTACTTCACGTGACGCCCGCCGTCGACGCGAAGCGTCTCGCCGGTCACGAAGTCCGATTCAATCAGGAACATGACGGCGCGGATAATCGGGTCCGCGCCACCCCAGCGTCCCAGGGGGGTCGCAGCTTCCACGGATCGGCGCTCCTGCTCTGAGATTCCCTCGGGCGCAAGCATGGGGCCGGGTGCGATGGCGTTCACCAGAATCTGGTCGCCGGCAAGCTCGAGCGCCAGCGCTTCGGTCAGCGCAATCGTTCCCGCTTTGGCGACGTAGTACGGCAGGTACCCTGTGTAGCGCGGACGGCCGCTCGCCGCAACCCAGTCGGAGAAATTGATGATGCGGCCGCCGCCGGCCCGGCGCATGTGAGGCACGGCCGCGCGCGCGCACAGGAAGGCGGCGCGCAAATCGACATCGATGGTCGAGTGCCATACGCGCTCGTCGATCTGATCGATCGGCGTCGAAACGTAGACCGAGGCCATGTTGACGAGCACGTCGAGACGGCCGAACGCGGACGCGGCGCCTTCCACGAGTGCACGGCAGTCGCCAGGATCGCTCAGATTTGCTTGCGCGACGTGCGCGCGCCGGCCGGCGGCACGGATGTCGGCGGCGGCTGATTCCGCTTCGTCTTTCGAGGAGTTGTAGGAAAGCGCGACGTCCATGCCCGCCCGCGCCAGCGCCAGGGCGACCGCGGCGCCAAGCCGCTTACCGCCGGTGATCAGCGCCGCGCGTTCTCGATCGCGGGACTTCGCTGCGGCCCGCTCTGCAC
>JBKPSE010000392.1:0-2967 GCA_046765855.1 Acidobacteriota bacterium
ACTGTCAACTGCCAACTGCCGCCTGCCGCCTGCTAACCTCTCCTCAGCAATCCTCTCAGTCGCAACCGTGCCTTGTGCACCTGCGACTTCGACGTGCCCTCCGCGATTCCCAGCACTTCGGACACCTCGCGATGTTCGAGCCCCTCCACATCGTGCAGCAGGAACGCCGCCCGGCACCCTTCGGGGAGCTCCCCGAGCGCGCGCTCGAGATCGATCCGATCGATCGCGCGGTCGGCGAGGCGGTGGCCGCTGGCATCGGCGAGCACCGTCGCGTCGTCGAGGCCGTCGGTCAGCTGGCCCGTGCGCGCCGCGCGGCTGCGCACGTGGTCCAGAATCTGATTCATCGCCAGGCGGTAGAGCCACGTGCCCAGCGCCGAATCCCCGCGGAAGCTGTCCAGCTTCCGGTGCGCCGACAGGAAGATGTCCTGCAGCATGTCTTCCGCGTCCGCCGCATTCCCCAGCATCCGTATCGCAAGGCTGTAGAGCCGCCCCGCATGCTGCCGGTACAGCTCCTCGAACGCCCCCAGCTCCCCCCGCCGGCAGCGTTCGACCATCTGCAGCTCGGCGGCCCTGCCGGCCGGCGTGGCCGCCTGGGCGCTCGGATGCACTGTCACTTTAGACGTCGCCATGGTCGCGCCGCGTTGCCCGGATCACGCGTTTACCTACGATAAACGAAGCGCTTTCGATCGAAATCGCGAATCCGCGCGCCGGAAACGACCACCCCTTCGGCAACGAGCAGGGCGCGTTTCATCCCCTCGCTGCCGCCGTAGCCTCCCAGCCGTCCACCGGCCGCGACGACGCGGTGGCAGGGGACTCCGGCGGCGCGGCAGCCTTTCATGATGTTGCCCACGGCGCGGGCCGCGCGCGGCGCCCCCGCGGCGGCAGCCACGTCGCCGTAGGTCGCCACGCGCCCCGGAGGGATTCGCCGCACCGCGGCCAGGACTCGAACGTGGAAATCCGGGAACCTGGCAATCTGGAGATTCGCCTTCGCTCGCGCCATTTTCTACATTCCGGATTTCCACATGTCGACGATTTCGATCCTCAGAATACGAAGCGGACTCCTGCGCCTGCCTGGGCGCCGCCGGCATCCAACGTCACGGTCCGGCCCGCCCCCGCGTTCGCACGAACGCTGGCGCGTGTGAACTGCACCAGTGCGCCGACGCCGGCGTTCTTCGAGAAAAGCCAGAACAGGTCCGCGCTCCCGTTGAAGCCGGCAGCGGCGCGCGCGCCCCTGCTCGTCTTCACGCCGGTGAAGATCGCCGTATCGTAAGGATAGCTCTCGCTGAACGTGACGTCGGTCACGATCGTCTGATCGACGCTGAGCACCGACGGACCCGCGTTGAGCAGAAGCCGTACCGTCTTCGACAGAGGCACCATCATCCCGAACATCAGGTGCGCGCCGGTCTCGTTGCGCGAGGTGCTCGCGGTGCCTTCGATGTTCCGGAATGCGTTGTCCAGGAGCGGATGCGGCAGCGCCGCGGTCACGGTTGTATTTCCCTTCGCACTGGCGTGCGTCAGCCCGAGGCCGATCGAGAGCCGCTTCCAGACGCGATATCCGCCGCTGGCCGCGATCAGCAGACCGGCCTTGTTCGGATAGTCCGCGGTGATACGCTCGGTTTCGGTGTTGAGCGGGAGATCGAACTGATCGTCGAACGACGGCGAAGCCGCCTGTACCCCAGGACTGACGCTTACCCAGAAGCGATCGCTGCGCCGGCGCTTCTGCGCCTCGACCGGTGACGCCGCCAGCGCGGCGAACAGCAGCGCTGCGACGACGCAACGGCGCCCGCGGCTGCCGTTCAATTCACACCCACAGCGGTCCACGCCTCGGCGACGGCGCGCTCGGCGTTGCTCAGATTCAAATCCCTCGCGGCCTGGATCGTAGCCGCGCGGGCCAGCGCGAACGTCGCGTTCGACGGCAGCATCTGCGTGAAGGCACGGTAGAACACTCTCTCGATCTGATCGCGGTTCGCCCCGCCGACACCCTGGACCGTGAGGCCTGACGTGCGGTTCGTGCCTCCTTCGATCGCGAGGTAGAACGCCTGGTTGGCGATGCCGGAGTTGGTGTGCACTCCGCCGTTGTCGCCGGTGCCGAGGAACCGCCGTGAGTAGTGATCGGGATCGCCGTAAGCCTGCGGGTTCTCCATCGAGCGGAGGCCTCCGGGCTTGACCACGTCCTCGCCGCAGAGATAGTCCGCTTTCAAATCACCAGAGCCCGAGGGCTGGAAGAAGAACTCGACGCTCGTGCCGATGATGTCCGAGAACGCTTCGTTCAGCGCGCCTGACTCGTTGCGATAAATGAGATTGGACGTGAATTCGGTCACGCCGTGGGTCAACTCGTGCGCGACGACGTCGAGCGCGCCGGAGAGATGGTTCCACGACTGGCCGCCGAGCGTGAATCCCGGCGGCAGTCCCACGCCGTACACCATGTTGCCGCCGCCGGCATAGAACGCATTCACGAAGAAGTCGGAGAACTGGTTGAAGTACTGCTGCAGATCCGCCGGCGTCCGCCGCACGGGATTGGCCAGGCTGCGGATCCGGATATCGTTGTTGTTCAGGCCGCGGCGGCCGAACCGCTTGAAGTAGTAGTCGTAGGTGTAACCGGCATAGATGTGCGCGTCGTCCACGGCGCCGTCGGTCCAGTTGTTGTCATCGTCGGCGGCAAGGTCGCCCGGGCCGAGCAGGACGCGTCCGTTGAGATAGTTGACGGTCCGGAACGGGTCCCCCTTCATGTCGTTCGTTTCGATGACCGGCGGACGCAGACGATCGACCATCGAGAAGCTGCCGCTGCCGCCGCTGACGCTGATCTTCTTGTTGTCGCCAAGGACCCCGATGGCGCGGCCGACGGCGCTCTGCGATTGCCGGTCGCTGTACTGCATCACCACGTCGCCCGACGACGCGTCGAGGAAGTACTGGACGATATCGACGGTGGCGGTGACCGCGCGCATGCGCCAGGCCAGCGTGAAACGG
>JBKPSE010000393.1:0-6495 GCA_046765855.1 Acidobacteriota bacterium
CCCGTTGATCGTGTCCACCGGGGAATCCCTGTCGCGCACCCACGCGATGTCGTACGCGACGCGATCGGCGGTCTCGCCGGTCTCGTAGAACCGGATCAGAGCGCGAAGCGCTTTGGCCATCGGCTCGGTCGCATACGGCAGCGCCTCGGACAGGTGCCCGACGATCGCTCGGATGTAGCCGTCGTAGAGGCCGCCGACGCGGTAGACCTCCTCCACCAGCCGCCCTTCCCTGTTGACCAGCCGGGAATTGAGAGGGTAACGCTCCTCGAACCCGTCGAGATCCTGCATCGCAACGCCGCTATAGAGGTTGTTGGCGCTGGCCTGAAGGATGTCCTTGCCCGGGCCCGGCGTCTTGCTGGTCACGATCGGATCCACGTCCGGGTCGAAGAACAGCGGATCGAGCGACGCCAGGTTCGCGCGAATCCTCGCGCCGTTGGCTTCCGCCCGCCGAGCGGCGGCGTGAAAGGCCTGCGGCGTGCACTTCAACACGAACTTGCGCGCGGTGAGGTTGTTGTACGGGCCGGTATTGATCCAGAACAGCTTGGTGTAGCGCTGGATCTCCGTCAGAGTCGCGCGGTCGATTCCATCGGCGTGCGTGAGAATTTCCTCGAGCACGTCGCGCATCTCGAGGTTGTGGGCGTAACGCTGATCGTAATAGATGTCGCGGCCGGCGATCGCGGCGAGGTACAGGTGATAGATGAGGATCTTCTCGCGCAGCGCCAGATCCGCGAATCCGTCGGCATACAGCTGAACGACCGCAGCCTCGTCGACACGCTCAAGCAAGTACGGGCGCGTATCGGCCTGCGACGATGTCGGGACGCTCATTTGGACGAGAGGCTCGCGTCGTACATGGCGCCGTACTCGAGGTACTGCCGAACGGCATCGCGCGGGTAGCTGGCGGTAATCACCGGAACGTTTTTCTTCTCGCCCAGACCGGCGGTCAGCTTGACGTTGATTCCCGCCCAGTACGCGGGCAGATTGAGCGTCTTGTAGCGCGCCACGACTTGATCGCGGAGCTTCGGATCGAAGCGCACGCCGTACTTGTCGACCAGGGCCTTGATCGCGTCGTAGTCCCCTTCCGCCTTGATCCGCATCAACTCGGCGAGCAGCTTGCCGACCCCCTCGCGCATCCGGGCGTAGTCGGTGACCCGCACATAGGTCTTGCCGTTCCTATCGAAGTACTCGATCCCCCCGGTCGTATCCCTGATGTAGTGCGCGATCAGCTGCCGGTCGCGCTGGTGATCCTCTTCGATGGTGTCTCCTTTTGGTATCCGCCGCAGCTGCGTCAGCGGCGCTCGCGCGGCGTTGTCGAACATCGTCTTGGCGACCACGTCCTGCTCTTTGACCAGTCCCAGCTCGGCGAGCTTCGGATCGCTGATATTCCACAATCCCATCAGATCGGCGCGCGCTTCTTCGAGCGTCGAGTAGTACTCCTTGAGATACTTCGCCGGGCCGCCCTGCACCTTCTCGGTCAGCTTGCCGGAGCCGTGTCCGATCACTTCATGCATGGCCGTGAGCAGGTCCTCGGCCTCTTCACCGTACTTCTTGACCCGCGCCGCCTCCTCGGGCGACGCCGCGAATTCGTCGATCGACGAGGACGATGCCGCGCCCAGCGCGTGGCTGCTGCCGAGCAGGAGAAAGTTCTTGGTGCCGTACTTGGCGTGAATCTCCTGCTCGTTCGGCAGGTTGTCGCCGATGGTCGTGACATGAAAGTCGCCCGTCTCGATCAACACCTCGACGGCTTTCACCACCGGCGGCGTGAAGTCGCGCTTCTTGTACTTGGCGTCCCAGGGCGCCTTGTCCTCGAAATACGCGGCATTCTTCGCCAGATTCACCATGACGTCGGTGACCGCCTTGTCGGTCACGGTCACGAAGCTCTGCGACGTACCCTTGGCGCCGCGCGCGTCGCGGTACACTTCGATGAAACCGTTGGCAAAATCGACCGTCGCGTCGTTGCGCACCCAATCGCCGCCAAACGTCAGCCAGTCCTTCGGATCTCCTGTTTCATAGAAACGAATCAGATCGGCAATCACCGTCGCCTGCGCGGGATCGGCGTAACTCTTTGCGCGGTCCAGAAACCCGATCGCCTTGCGCAGGTAGGTCGCGTAGCGCCCCGGCGGCACGCGTCCGTCAGCCGTCCCCGCGCGGTAGACCTCTTCGCGAATGCCGTTCGCCTCCTTCACGACTCGCGAGTTGAGTGGATATGCTTCCTGGAAGCCTTTCAAATCGGCGAGCGTGACGTTCTCGTAGAAGTTGTTCGAGCTCGCCTGCAGGATGTCTTTGCCGGCAGGCGGCGTCTTCGCGGTGGTATTCGGCTCGAACTCGGGATCGAAGAATGCCTGGCGCAGTTCGCCGAGCTCCTTCTTCACGGCGTCAGCACTGGCGAGTGGCGCCAGATCGCCGGACGGCGTGGAGAATGCTCCAGCCGCCTGCGCCTTGAACGCTGCATCCTGCAGTTCCTCGAACGTGAAGGTCGGAATCAGCTTCTGCCCGGTGGTCTCGTTGTGGTTGCCGCGATTGGCCCAGAACAGCAGCGCGAACGAGCGCAGCTTCGGGAAGGCGGCCGCCGGCACCGCCGCCTGATGCGCGACGATGCCCTCGAGGATGCGCTTCTGCCGCAGCCCAAACCGTGACAGCTGGTCGTAGATGATTGGATCGATGGCAATCGACGCTTGCGTCAACCAGTAGGCAAGCGTTTTCTGGCGATCGTCGAGCTGCGCGAAGCTCGGTGACTGCAGCTGGATGAAGCCGGTGTCGCCGACGCGCTCGACGAGCGAGGATTTGGGTGCGGTGCCCCGCTGGGCGGCGGGAAATGCCGTACAGAGGCCGACGGACAGCAGGGCAATCAGAATTCGTCGAATCATCCTCCGATCATAGCTCTGCCCGCTCGCCGTATTCGGGCGCATGGCAGCTCCAGCCAAGCTCGACCTTGATCCGAGCAGCCAACGCGTCCTGCGCATCCGGCTCCCCGTGCACGATAAAGGTCCGCTGCGGCGGTGCGGCGAAGCCGCGCAGCCAGCGCATGATCTCGTCCGCGTCGGCGTGGGCCGACATCGAGTCGATCTGCTCGATGCGCGCCGCGACAGGGACCCATTGGCCATGAATTTTGACCGTCGTCTCTCCGTCGACCAGGCGCCGGCCGCGCGTCCCCGCCCCTTGGTATCCGGCAAAGAGCACCGTGTTGCGGGCGTTGGGAAGCGCTGCCTTCAGGTGGTGCAGCACCCGGCCACCCTCCGCCATCCCGCTCGCGGAGATCACGATCGCCGGCATCTGCGATGCTGTCAGCTGCTTCGAATCGTCAGGCGTGGCGATCACGCGGAACCGCTCCGTGCAGAAGACACACACCTCACGCTCCTGCATGGCCGTGCGTCGTCGAACGGGCGCCGGGCTGGGTGCCGCTGCGTCGTGCGGCGCGCGATCGTCCCGCTGCTCGGGCTGCAGCTCCGGATCCAACTCGTGGACCCGCTCGGTGTAGCGCGCGAGCGCCGCGCTCGCCATCGGACTGTCGACGAACACCGGCAGCACCGGAATCCGCTTTTCGGTTTCCAGCCGCTTCAGCCAGTAGCACAGCTCCTCCACGCGCCCGATCGCGAAGGCGGGGATGATCAGCTTGCCGCCGCGGTTGGCGGTGTCGTTCACGATCGACGCCAGACGCGCGCCGCTGTCATCCTGCTCGTGCGTGCGGTTGCCGTAGGTGGATTCCACCAGCAGGTAGTCGGCGGCCGCCACCATCGTCGGATCCGGAAGAACCGGGCGGCCGAATCGGCCGAGATCCCCGCCAAACAGAATCGTGCGCCCGTCGATCGCCATGCGCACGTAGGACGAACCGAGCAGATGTCCCGCGTTGATGAACTCGACGTCGATTCCGCTGGCGACAGGCATCGTGCGTTCGTAGCCGCACGGCTGCAGATGCGTCAGCGCCCTTTGCGCGTCGACTTCGGTGTAGAGAGGCAGCGCCGGCTTGTGCTTCGAGAACTGGTGCCGGTTGGCAAGCGCAGCGTCCTCTTCCTGCAGCTTTCCTGCATCGGGCAGGACGATGCGGCAAAGGTCCTGCGTCCCTTGCGTGCAGAACACACGGCCGCGGAATCCTTGCGCCATCAGCCGCGGCAGGTAGCCGCAGTGATCGAGATGCGCGTGCGTCAGGACGATGGCGTCGATGCTGCTGGCGGGCACCGGCAGATCCTGCCAGTTCCTGAGACGCAACTCCTTCAGGCCCTGGAAGAGGCCCGCGTCGACGAGGACTCGTGCACCGTTGGATTCGACGAGGTACTTGGATCCGGTGACGGTGCGCGCGGCGCCGAGAAACGTCAGGGTGATCATCAGGCGAACAATCCTACTTGTCCCCCCGTGTGCCAGAACAATGCGTTTCCCAGCGGCTGCTTCTGTCTCACGCGGGCGATCAGGCCGGCCATCGCTTTCGCGGTGTAGGTCGGATCGAGGAACAGCGCTTCGCGACGTGCGCACATCTGAAGCGCCTCCGTCGACTCCGGCGTCGGCGCGCCATATCCACCGCCGACGAACGTGTCGTCGATTTCAATCGGCATGGCGAAAACATCTCCGCTCACTTCGATGAGATCCGCAAGAGCTGCAAGTACGCGGCGGATCTCTGCGGCAATGGATGCCGCCGGATCGTCCGCGCTCACGCCGATGATGCGCGTCTGCATGCCGTTCAACGCACATCCGGCGATGATTCCCGCCTGCGTGCCTCCTGACGACGTCGAGAGCACGATCGTGTCGGGAGCTGGAATCTGCGCCAGCATTTCATTGACGGCGAGCGCGTAGGCGGCAGCGCCATGGGCGGTGGAGGCCCCGAGCGGGATGATGAAAGGAGTCCTGCCCCGCGCCCGCAGCTCGTGCGCGGCAGCTTCCATGGCAGGAGCGCGAGCCTCACGGGTAGGCACGTACCTGACATCCGCGCCAAGCAGTTGATCGAGCAGCGCGTTGGCGGTCGGCGCCGGCTGCGGCGTGCCGTTGGCGATCAGCACGCAAGCGAGACCGAGGCGCGCCGCCACTGCGGCGGTCGCGCGCGCGTGGTTCGACTGCACGCCGCCGGTCGTAATCAGCGTGTCGGCCCCCGCCCTCAACGCCTGCGCCGCGACGATGTGCAGCTTGCGAATCTTGTTTCCGCCGAATCCGAGCGGAATGGCGTCGTCGCGCTTGACCAGAAGACGAGCCTCCGCCGAGAGCGCGTGGCCGAGGCGCGACAGCTCTTCGATGGGCGTCGGCGTGAAGGTGAGTGGGAGGCGGGGAATTCTGCGCAGCCTCTCGAGCGCCGCTCTGTCAGCAACCACGAAGCAGCTAGTATAAGAGGTTAGGTGATCAGCAGCGAACTGATAGAGAAGCTGAAAGGATCGGAAAGGGTGATTGCGGCCGAGTTGCGGCCGCCGCGGGCGGAGCTCCAGGCATCGGCGAGCATGGACGCCTGGATCGATACCTATCACGCGGTGCGCGGGCTCACCCGGAACGGGACGTTCGTCTTTCTCACCGACAGCGCCGTCGGGTCGAAGGAAGAGGACAACCTGCGCCATCTGGTGATCAATCTCGGCGGCGACGTGCCGCGCTCGCGCGTGGTCCCGTTTTTGACCTGCAAGCATTCGGCGGAATACTGCCTGTCGTACGCCGATCGAGCCAGGCAGCACGGATTCGAATCACTGGTCGTGCTTGGCGGCGACAAGCACGTTGGTCCGCCCCGGTGTGTGGAGCACGCCTGGCAGCTTCGCGAGATGATTCGCGCGCGCGAAGAGCACTTGTCGCTCGGCGGGTGGGCCAATCCTCACTCTGACGCGGCGACGCAGGTGAGGCATCTGCTCGAAGTTCGCGTGACCGCCGAGTTCTACCTGACACAGATCGTGTCGCACCACAGCCGGGCGGCCGTCGAGCGCTTCCTCGATGAAGGAAGCCGGCGCGGGCTCGACCTGCCGGGCATGTTCGGCGTGTTCTTCTACCGTTCGGCGAACGCGAAGACGCTCCACACGCTGAAACAGTTTCTTCCGGTGCCCGTCGAGGAGCTTCAGCAGGAGTTCGCGTCGGGCGGAACTCCGGAGTCGGTATGCGCGCGCTCCATTCGCGAGCTCGCCGCATCCGGCGTGCGCCACTTCTACGTGAGCAACCTGCCCGTGAATCGCGCCGCGCCCACTTTGGCCCGCATTCTCGAACAAGTCTGAGTATCATCCGACCATGGGACAGTTTCTCGACAGCGTGCCCTTCTCCGGCATCATCCGCATCCGCGACATGATGTACAGCGTCAAGGATCCCTTCCGCCTCGACCAGGGGGACGTCAGCTTCGATGCGCCGGACACGGTGAAGAACGCCATGCACCGCGCCATCGATGAAAACCGGAGCCATTACCTGCAGACCACGGGTCTGCCGCGCCTGCTCGAACTGCTCGCAGAAAAGCTCCGCAGCCGCAATCAGATTCCGATCGGATCGCCGGAAGAGATCATGGTGACGACCGGCGGCATTCACGGCGTATTCATTACCTGCCAGGCCCTGCTC
>JBKPSE010000394.1:0-5185 GCA_046765855.1 Acidobacteriota bacterium
GACCAGGACCGAGGTCAAATCCGACCGATTGACCGACGTCGCGGTCAGCGCCATCGCGATGCACCGTGACGAGGCGGCGGACGCGGCGCTCGAGCGGCTGGCGGGGCGCGACAATCCCGAGTTCGTGCGCAAGAAAGTGATGTTCTGGATGGGGAACGCGCGCGGACAGCGCGGCTTCGAGAGCGTGCGGAAAATCGCGCGGGACGATCCGAGCAACGAGGTGCGCAAGAGCGCGATGTTCGCGCTGTCGCAGGGCAGCGACCAGCAGTCGGTTCCCGAGCTGATTCGCTTCGCGCGCGAGGACGCGAGCCCCGCCGTCCGCGGCGAGGCCATCTTCTGGCTGGCGCAGAAGGCCGGTCAGCGCGCGGCGAAGGAGATCACCGCGGCCATCGACAACGATCCGGACACTGACGTGAAGAAGCGCGCGGTGTTCGCGCTCAGTCAGCTGCCGAAAGACGAGGGCGTTCCGCTGCTGATCAACGTCGCGAAGACGAACCGGAATCCCGCCGTGCGCAAGCAGGCGATGTTCTGGCTCGGACAATCGAAGGATCCGCGGGCCATCGACTTCTTCGCGCAGATCCTCAAGTGAATCGAGTGACCGGGTAAATCGGGCTGTCGTCGAAGCGTCCGGCCACGCTGTCGAGCCGATCACCGATTCGCCAGATCACCCGATCACCCGATTCGTGTGATCGGCTCGATCACGTGATTCGGCCGATCACCCCCATCACCCGGTCCGCCGATCGCCTGACGAGCCGATGAGCGATGCGGCGCGATCGATGTCGCGCCGCGTCGCCGACGAGCGCGGCTGGCGATCGCCTATGCTTCCTGAAGCGCCTCGACGTTGACGATGGATTCGGCAAGCTGCGAAAGTTTCTTGTCGGTCCGTCCCTCTTCGTCGAGCGTCTGCTGCAGCAGCCGCACCGCTTTCGTGTAGCCGAGCAGCTCGGCGTGCGCCCGGGCGGTGCCATAGGCCGCGATCTCGTAGTGCTCCACCTTCTGCGCCGCGCCGATCAGGCCGGCATCGAGCGTGTCGTCCTCGAACTCGTCCATCACGTCCTTGCCTTCCTCGATCAGCCCTTCTGCGCCCTTGCACTTCTTCCCCTTCGCGGTGAAGTCGAGCTCTTCGGCGATCTGTTCGAGGCGGGCGACGTGGCCGCGCGTTTCCTCCGTGTGTTTCTCGAATGCCGCGCGCAGCTGTGGATTGGTGGCGTTCTTCGCCATCTTTGGCAGCGCCTTCAAAATCTGATTCTCGGCGCTGTATAGGTCCTTGATCTGATCTTCGAACAGATCGTGAAGCGGGTGACGTTCCTCGGCCATGCAACCTCCTGAATATGGATCTATCGTTCAGGAGAAAAACTGCAACCTGCGGGCCAGTCGTGCGTGTCAGTGCACGCCGTGGCTGGTGGTCAGCGCCGATGGATCAGCTCCAAGCCGGCGAATCGCCGTCTCCCACATCGCATCCGCCGACGTGTCGAAGACGATGTCGAGATCGACGTCAGCCATCAGCCACGCGGACTGCGCGAGCTCTTCGTCGAGCTGTCCCGGTCCCCATCCCGCATACCCGGCGAGCACGCGCGCGCGCGGCGGCGCGGAGGCTTCGAGCAGATCGCGCAGCAGCACGACTGAGGTCGAGAGATACAGTCCATCGCGAATCAGCTTGAACTCGGCCGCCGGCGGTTCTTCGGAGAGGAGCAGCCAGCCGCGCTCCGGCTCGACGGGGCCGCCAATCCAGAGCGGCATCGTATTACCGCCGACGACCGGCGGGTCCAGGCGCACCATCGCGCGCGCCGGCATCTCGGTCGGCCGATTGAGCACCAGGCCGAACGCACCGTCCGGGCCATATTCACAGAGGAGCACGACCGTGCGGGCGAAATTGGGATCCTGCAGCTGCGGCATCGAGAGCAGCAATGCGCTGCGAAACGGTTCCGACATGTCAACTCCGGCTATTTCAACTCCCCTGCCACCCGGCGCAGGTCGGCGACGAACCGTTTCATCTCGAGATGCCGGCTCTCGTCGTCCGGCGCGCGGAGGATCGAGGAGGGATGGACTGTTGCGGTCACCCGCGGTGCGAGCGAAGACGGCACGAACGTGCCGCGCTGCTGCGAGACCTTGAATGACTTGCCGAGCAGCGCCTGGGCGGCGGTGGCTCCCAGACAGACGAGGACACGCGGGGTGACCAGCGCGATCTCCGTTTCCAGCCACGGGCGGCAGGCGGCGATTTCTGCCGCGTTCGGCTTGGCGTGGATCCGCCGCTTGCCGCGCGGCTCCCACTTGAAGTGCTTCACCACGTTCGTGACGTAGACGAGCGTGCGATCGATCCCCGCCTCCTCGAGCGCGCGATCGAGCAGTTTCCCGGCCGGCCCGACGAAGGGATGGCCGGCGAGATCCTCGGCGTCGCCGGGTTGTTCGCCGACCAGCATCACTTCCGCCTTGCGCGGCCCCTCGCCGAACACCGTCTGCGTCGCGTTCTTGTACAAGCGGCACGCGCGGCATCCCTTCGCGACCTCGCGCACCGAGTTGACCGTCGGCCGTGGCGGAATCAGCTCCGGCACCGGCGGCCCGTCACCCCCCGCCGCCGCCCTCGGGGTCAGGTCTGCATTTCGGCCCTTTTCGGGGTCAGACCCCTTCGAACGGCGCTTTTGCAGACCTGACCCCGGCGCGGGGGCCGCCCCGACGCTCTCCCCTGGCTTCGGGGTCAGGTCTGCATTTCGGCCCTTTGCGGGGTCAGACCCCGTGGAAGGGCGTTTTTGCAGACCTGACCCCGGGACTGGGCGTTTCATAGACCTGACCCCGAGTGCAGCTCCAGGGCCCAGTGGATGTGTTCGGCGACGAGCGGGTCGTCGCAGCTAGGCTCGCGGACGTCGCGAAGCGCCGACAGCGCGTTCGCGTCGTGCGAGGCGCCGGCACAGACGGCAAGGTTGCGGCGCAGGCGGCGGACGCCGGCGCGCGTCATCGCGCTGTTCTTCAGCCCGGCGCGCAGCTCGGCATCGGGTGTGCGCCACAGGTCGGCGAGCGAACGGCCGTCGAAGATCGCGCGCGGCAGCCAGGGGGATCCGGGGGGATCTTCAGCCGGCGGCTGCGCGTTCCAGGGACACACTTCCTGGCAGACGTCGCAGCCATACGCGTGGTTGCCGACCGACTCGCGTTGATCGATCGGGATCTCCCCCTTCACCTCGATCGTGAGATAGGACAGACAACGCGTCGCGTCGAGCACGTACGGCTCGACGATCGCGCCGGTCGGACACGAGTCGATGCACAGGCGGCAGGTGCCGCATTGATCGAGCGCCGGCGCGTCGGGCTCGAGCGCCAGGCTGCAGAGGATCTCCGACAGGAACAGCCACGATCCCAGCTCGAGATTGATCAGGCAGGTGTTCTTCGCAATCCATCCGAGTCCGGCGTACTGCGCGTAAACGCGTTCCTGTACCGGACCGGTATCGACGTAGGGCCGCAACTCGATCTCGGACCCGGCGCGCTCGCGCATCCAGCCAATCAGATGGTTCATACGCTGCTGAATGACGTCGTGATAGTCGACGCCCCAGGCGTACCTGGCGATCAGCGCGGCAGATGGTTCGGCGATTTCCGTCGAGTACGGACGGTCAGTGTTGTAGATCGTGCCGAGACAGATGACCGACTTCGCGGATGGCATCACCGCGCGAACGTCGGCGCGGCGATCGGCAGACCGCTGAAGGTACTGCATCTCCCCCGCGAAGCCGCGCGCAAGCCAGTCGGGCAGAAAGGCAAGCTCCTTGTGCGCGCCGACAGGGGCGATGCCGCACAAGTCGAAGCCAAGCTCTGCCGCGCGCTCCTTGATCTCCGCGGAAGTCACTGCGAGAAGTATACGGTTCGTGCGACGGCGTCAGAGCTCACGTCCAACCCACGAACGGCGACATCTCCGCTCCACGAACCTGCGATCTCCAACCTACGCACTAGGATCCCGGCTTACGACACCAGCTGTCTCAGCACATACGGCAGGATCCCGCCGTTGCGATAGGCGACGAGCTCCTCCGGCGTATCGATACGAACCTTGGCGTTGAACTCCTTCACGGTTCCGTCCGCAGCGACGGCGCGCACGGTGACGCTGCCAGCGTGCCTCAACGTCTCTGCCATGCCGAGGATGTCGTACGACTCGCGGCCGCTGAGCCGCAGCGACGCCGCGTTCTGCCCCGCCTCGAACTCGAGCGGCAGCACCCCCATGTTCACCAGGTTGCTGCGGTGGATCCGCTCGAAGCTTTCGGCGAGCACCGCCTTCACGCCGAGCAGCAGTGTCCCCTTGGCCGCCCAGTCACGCGACGATCCGGAGCCGTATTCCTTGCCAGCGATCACCAGCAGCGGCACCGCCGCCGCGCGGTACTTCACCGACGCGTCGTAAATCGTCATCACCTCGTCGGACGGCAGCAATGTCGTCCATCCGCCTTCGGTGCCGGGCGCCATCTGATTACGCAGCCGGATATTGGCGAACGTGCCGCGCATCATGACTTCGTGATTGCCGCGGCGCGCGCCGTACGAGTTGAAATCCCGCGGCGAAACGCCGTGCGCGATCAGATATTTGCCGGCGGGACTGTCCGCCGGAATCGATCCGGCCGGCGAGATGTGATCCGTCGTCACGCTGTCTCCGAGCAGCGCAAGCACGCGCGCACCATGCAGATCGGACGGCGGCGTCGGCTCGAGAGTGACGCCGTCGAAGAACGGCGGGTTCCTGATGTAAGTGGAATCCGGGTCCCAGTTGAATCGCTCGCCGTCAGGAACCTGGAGCTCCTGCCAGCGCCGGTCTCCGTTGAAGACATGCGCGTACTGATCGCGGAACATGTGCTGCTTCACCGCACGCAGCATCGTCTCCTGAATCTCACGCTCCGTCGGCCAGATCTCACGCAGATGGACAGGCTGTCCGTCGCTGCCGATCCCGATCGGCTCGCACGTGAGATCGACCTGCATCCGTCCCGCGAGCGCGTAAGCGACGACGAGCGGCGGCGAGGCCAGGTAATTCGCCCGCACGTCCTGCTGAATGCGACCCTCGAAGTTGCGGTTGCCGCTCAGCACCGACGCCACGACCAGGTTCTTCTCGTGGATGACCGCCGAC
Organism: Acidobacteriota bacterium; assembly: GCA_046765855.1. GTDB lineage: Bacteria > Acidobacteriota > Vicinamibacteria > Vicinamibacterales > 2-12-FULL-66-21 > JAICSD01. Next base: position 5,078 of record JBKPSE010000394.1, read on the forward strand.
ACGTCCTCCGGCAGCGGTCCACTGTTGCCGATGCAGGTCGTGCAGCCATACCCCACAAGATTGAACCCGAGCTGATCGAGATACGGTGTGAGGCCGGCCGCGTTGAGA
>JBKPSE010000395.1:0-5521 GCA_046765855.1 Acidobacteriota bacterium
GCCGGCGCGCCGCCGCGGCCGCCGCGCGGATCCGCGCGAGCAATTGACGCGTCTTCAACACACCCTGGATCGCGCGATACATCAGATACGCGAATACCGCAAAGCCGAAGATGCCGGTTTCCGCCGCCACTTGCAGCCAGACGTTGTGCGTTTCGTGCCAGGCCTCGACGCGCGCTTCAGGCTTGTAGTTCTTGAACTGCCCGGCGCCGACGCCGACGATGGGATTGTCGAGGAAGGCGTCCCACGATTCGCCGAACAGCCGCTTGCGCGCCTCCGACGAGTTGGATTCGTCCTTACTCGAGTCGGTAATGCTGGCGAGACGGTGCCAGTAATTGCTCGGCAGGATCGGCAGCGCGCAGAACAGCGCGAGCGCGCCGGCAAACACCAGCGCCGGCCGCTTGCGCGCGGCGAAGAACGCGGTGACCAGCACCATGGCGACGAAGCCGAGGAATCCTCCGCGCGATCCGGACGCCACGACCGCGGCCGTCATCGCCAGTCCCGCTCCGGCCGCGACGAGCCGCTTGGTGTTCGTGCCGGGGCGCATCGCGATGAACAGCGCGAACGGAATCAGCACGACCATGTGCAGAGCGAGGTCGTTGGGATTGCCCAGCAAGCCGCCGACCGAGCCCTGCACCCGGGTCCCGCCGGCGATCAGGTTGACGCCGTGGCGGTAATCCCACACCGCGCGGGCGCCGATGTAGCCCACGGTGAGCACCAGCGTCCAGGTGAGGCGCTCGATCCGCTGCGGCGAAATCAGGACGTTGACCGCCAGCAGATAGACGAGCGCGACTTTCAGATACTGGTCGGTGAACGTGCCGACGGCGCCGCCGAACCAGATCGAGAAGGGTGCGGTCAGCAGGATGATGCCTCCCAGCGCCAGAACGCCGACGAACTCCGGCGTGATCGTGGTCAAGCTCTGGCGCCGGCGGAGGCGTCCGGTGAACAGCGACACCAGCCCGGCGATAGCCGAGAGCTCGGCGAGATGCAGCGCGCCGAGCGGCAGAAAAATGTCCTGCGGCCTGAGGAACAGAACCGCCGTGAAGATCAATGTCCAGGTGAACGCCCAGTCGCGCGGCTCGGCCGTGCGCGACCGTTTCGAGGACGGCGTGGCCGCTGCCGATGGGGCGGGCGCAACCGCCGCGTCCTGGTCGGTGGGGAACGCATACCCGGACGTGACGTGGCGCCGCGATCCGCCGACGTTGAAGGCGAGGCGTTCCATTACCGCCACACCTCGCGGCCGCGGCGCAGGGCCAGCAGGCCGGCCACCGCCGAGACGTTCATCATGACGAACGTGAAGGCCACGCGCGCGAAGCGTTCGCGCGCCTCGAACAACGCTCCGGCGAGCGCGCCGCCATAAAAAATCCCCTGCGCGGCCATCGCCACCGCATAGACAGGATGCGCCGGCGCCAGCGCGATGCTCGACACCAGCAGCGCCACGAGCGCCCAGGGCACGACCAGCCGCCCGATCTTGTGCGACACGTACTGCAGCCAGACGGGGTTGACGAACGGGAGCAGCAGACGCGGCTCCTGCGCCAGGATCTGATAGTTGCCGGCAAGCGTCCGCGTCTTGCGCCGCGATTCGGCGGCCGCGTCAGCCGAGGCGCGATCGAAGGCTATCGCCTCGTCGTCGAAGACGATGCGGCAGCCGTCGAGCACCGCGCGCATCGGCGCCAGCACGTCATCGAGCAGCGTGGCGGCCGGCAGCGGACGCCAGCAGCGGCGGCGGAGTGCGTAGATCGCGCCGGTGGCGCCCAGCACCGACCAGACGCGACCTTCGTTGCGGCGCAACCACTTCTCGTACCTCCAGTAGAGGCCGATCCCTTCGCCGACTGCCGTGCTGCTCGCCGACTGCTCGCAGTCGAGCACGAGCTCTCCGGTGGCGCCGCCGACGGAAGGATCCGCGAAGTTGCGCACCAGGGCTCGCAGCGCTCCCGGCGCGAACTGCTGCCGCGCATCCGCGAAGACGAGGATCTCGCCGCGCGAAGCGGCGACGCCGCCGTTCAGCGCAAGCGGTTTGCCGCCCGCGGGCAATTCGATCAGGCGCACGCGATCGCCCAGCAGCGGCGCGAGGGCATCGGCGGGACGATCGGTCGAGCCGTCAGAGACGACGACGATTTCGCGGGTGCCCGGGTAGTCCTGCGCGAGCAGATCGGCGACGCGCGCGCGCAGCCGCGCCGCTTCGTCACGGGCCGCGACGATGATCGAAATGGCCGGCCACTCGCCGCCCCGGAACGGACTCCGGAGCGGCCGCCGGTCCGCAATGCGGGCCCACACTGCCAGCAGGCAGGGATAGCCCACATACACGTACCCGACGATCAGCGCCGAAATCCAGAACAGGACGGTCATGGTCGTTGCCAGACGCCGCCATCACCGGACGGCGACGTTTTGTCCTTCGGGCGCGGTCACGCTGCGCGGCGCGCCGAGCTTGAAGACATTGGGATGTTCTCCTTTGATCGCGTTGCGCGTATCCACGATCACGTCTGCTTCGTCGAGCAGGGCCTGGTAATCGAACGCCTTGTGATCGGTGATGATCACCACGGCGTCGTACTGGCCGATGCTGCCGCGCGTCATGTCCACGGCCTTCAGGTCGTAGCCGCCGGGCCATTCGCGCCCGTGCACTTCCGGCACCCACGGATCGGCGTACGACAGCTTGGCGCCGCGCGCGAGCAGCAGACCGAGCACGTCCATCGCCGGCGACTCGCGCATATCGTCGATGTCGCGCTTGTAGGCGACGCCGGCGATCAGCACGTGCGAACCGTTGACGGCCTTGCGCCGCGTGTTGAGCGCCTCGGCCACCTTGTCGACCACGTAGTGCGGCATGCCGGCGTTGATGTGTCCGGCCAGCTCGATGAAACGCGGATCGAAGCCCGTCTGCTTCGCCTTCCACGACAGATAGAACGGATCGATCGGGATGCAGTGGCCGCCAAGTCCGGGGCCGGGGTAGAACGGCATGAAGCCGAACGGCTTCGTTTTCGCCGCATCGACCACTTCCCACACGTTGATGTTCATGCGATCGCACATCAGCGCGAGCTCGTTGACCAGCCCGATGTTCACGGCACGGAAGGTGTTCTCGAGCAGCTTCACCATCTCGGCGACGCGCGTCGAACTCACCGGCACGATCGTCTGGATCGCGCTGCCATAGAGTTCGCCGGCGAGCTGCGCGCAGGTCGGCGAGAAACCGCCGACCACTTTGGGGACGTTGTGCGTCTGGAACGTCGGGTTGCCCGGGTCGACGCGTTCGGGCGAGAAGGCGAGGAAGAAGTCGACGCCTGCCTTGAGGCCGGTCGCCTCGAGCATCGGCTGTACGACTTCGTCGGTCGTGCCGGGATAGGTGGTCGATTCGAGGACGATCAGCATGCCGCGGTGCAGATGCTTGGCGATGCCCTCGACCGCCGACACGATGTACGACATGTCGGGATCCTTGGTCTTGCGCAGCGGCGTCGGCACGCAGATGTTCACCGTGTCGAGCTCGCGGACGATCGCGAAGTCGGTCGTCGCGTCGAGCAGCCCCTTCGACTTCAGCGTCTGCACGTCCGCCGTCGGAACGTCCGGAATGTAGGAGCGCCCATCGGTGATCGACTGGACCTTGCGCGCGTCGAGGTCGATGCCGGTGGCGTGGAACCCGGCCTTGGCGAGCTCCACCGCGAGCGGTAATCCGACGTAACCAAGGCCGACGACCCCCGTCCGGGCGCGGCGCGAGCGAATCTTTTCATGAAGCGTTTCGGCAACTGACGGTGGCATTCTGGAGTCTCCTATGAGGTTGAAACTCCAAGCATAAACCGTTTGAGCCGCGCCCAGAACGAGTCGGCGCGCTCGGCCTGGAAGCGCTGCGCCATCACCGCCTCGAATGCCGGCGGCTCGGCGGCGCGGCGCGCGCGCAGCAGGCGGTACTCTTCGGCCAGTACGCGCCGCTGTTCGGCGAGCTCCTGCTCGCGCTGCCGGACGAGGCGCTCGCGCTGCTCGAGTTCGCGCTGCCGCGAATCGGGCCCCATCGTCGCGACCGCCATCGGGTCGCGCCGCGGCGGGAGCTGGACCGGCGGCGCAGGCGTGATCGGTACCGCCGGTACGGCGGTCCGTGCCTCGTTGACGGGAGGCATCGTCACCGCGGGAGTAATCGGCAACGTCGACGCCGCGGCCAGCGGCACGGTGGCCGGGACGGGCGACGCGGCGGACACAGCCGCGGGCCGGGGGACTGCGGATACCGCAGGTGCCGGCGCCGTGGCCGTCCGCGCGCTTGCTGCCGTCTCGAGCCGCTGTGGCGGCAGCACGCCCGTTGTTTCGAGTTCCTGCAGCACGTCCCGGATCGTCGGTCCGTCGAACGTCTGCCGCTCTTCCGCATAGCCGAATACCAGCGCCGCATCGCAGATGACGTTGATGATGCGCGGCACGCCGCGGCTGCGCCGGTGGATCAAATCCGTCGCCTCGATCGGAAACTGCAGCGGCACGCCGAGCGCCGCGTGGCGCAGCCGGTGGTTGATGTAGTTGTGCGTTTCGTCGGCGTCGAGCGGCGGCAGGTGATAGCTGACGGTGATGCGCTGCCGCAGCTGTTCGAGCTCCGGCGCGCCGAGCTTGTCGCGCAGGTTCGGCTGGCCGACCAGCACGATCTGCAGCAGCTTGGATTTCTCGGTCTCGAGATTCGAGAGCATGCGCAGCTCTTCGAGCGCATTGAGACTGAGGTTCTGCGCTTCGTCGATCACCACCAGCACCATCCGACCCGCCAGCCGCTGGTCGACGAGATACTGCGACAGGTCGCGCAGCAGCAGCGGCTTGCTCTTGCCCGCGGGATCGAGCCCGAAGTCGATCATGATCGATTCGAGCAGCTCGCGCGGCTCGAGCATCGTGTTGACGATGCGGCCGACGGTGGTGTGGTTGTCGAGCGTGCGCAGGATCGCCTGCAGCAGCGTCGTCTTGCCCGATCCAATCTCGCCGGTGATCACGATGAAACCGGCCTGCGTCTCCAGTCCGTAGCGCAGATGATCGAGCGCCTCCTGGTGGACGCGGCTCGGGTAGAGATATTCGGGATCCGGGCTGAGCGCGAAGGGGCGCTCCCGCAGTTGATAGAACCGTTCGTACATCTAAATGCCTCCGGCCTCCGCGCGCGGCGTCCAGGCGCCAAGCTTGCCATGCGCCATCGCAGTGATCGCCGATGCCAGCCGCTCGGGATGATGGCGAATCTTCCCGGCCGGGTGCTCCGACACCAGCGGCACGCCAATCGCCCGCACCCCGAAACGCTGCAGCGCGTTGATTTCGAATGACCCCGTCACGATCGGCTGCGACTGCCGCTCGTTGTATTTCGCCGCCAGTGCGTCGGGCACCGGCGTCGTGTTGTAGATGACACAATCGAACAGCTGCTTGCCCAGGTGTCGTTCGATTGTGAGCAGGTGATCGAGCACGCTGAAGTTGTCCGTCTCGCCGGACTCGGTCATCAGATTGGCGACGAGAATGCGCATCGCCCGCGATTCCCAGATCGCGGAGCCGACGTCGGGGACGAGCAGCGGCGGCAGCACGCTGGTGTAGAGAC
>JBKPSE010000396.1:0-3724 GCA_046765855.1 Acidobacteriota bacterium
GAGCGGCGGCGAGACGATAGTGCTCGCGTGCGGGCGCCGCCGCCGTCAGCGCGCGCGCGACGCGGCCGTCTTCGCGTCCGGCGACACCCAGATAACCAACGAAGCTGATCGCGTCGAAGGCCTGCAGGTGCGCCGCGGCGAGGCGCGCGTCTTCCATCCGCGCCGCGACGTGCAGGCCGAGACTCGACACGAGCAGCCCCTGTACCTCCAGCACATCGTCAGGTGCCCGCGCGTTCAACGCCGCCTCGTGGTCGTCGTCCGCGCTCCCGTACTCGGCGAGCGCCCACAACTCGTCGAGGCGAACGAGCACCGCGCGCACGACTTCCGCATTCTCGCCATCGATGAGCCGCGCGAGATCGCGGCGCAGCGCGTCCGAGAGCGCGTCGCCGCGGACGTCATCGACATCCGCGAGCCGTTCGGTCAACACGCGGCCGGTTGCGACGAGCTCGGCATACAGCTCCGCGCGCCAACCGTCGCGCGAATGGCTGCCCGCCCGCCATTCCAGCCACATCACACACTCGTGCCAGAGCGCGAGTGCTCGCCACCGCTCGCGCGCGGGCGCTCCAGTGCCACTCGTGAGTCGCGCGAGCAGGTCGGTCAGGCGGACGAGGCGACGGGCGCCGCGCTCGTCGAGAGTCGAGCCGCCATCGACGACAGCCGCGAGCGCGTCGGCCTGCTCGAGACGTACGACGTCGCGCAGGAGATCGGCGCCGAGCGATCGCGCCGCCAGCCAGTCAACCCATGCCGTGAGTCGCGCGACGTAGCGCGGCGAACGGTTCCAGTTCGTCAGGAGGTGCACGACCACGACGCGGCAGAGGCGGGCGTGAAACCCTCGCACGACCGACCATCGAGTGAGGAAGGTCACCAGCCAGACCACGACCGCGATCGCGGCCAGGCTCCACCACGCAATGCTGTACGGCGCGAGCAGCGTCCACGTGTAGCCCCAGATCGGCAGGACCGCGTAGTCGTGCAGCACTGCCAGCAGGTCCAGTGCTGGTGCCGGCAGGCGACCGGCGCGGATCAGCAGAACGATTGCGGCGACCAGCGCGACGATGACAGCGATCGCGGCGCGGCGGCGCCGCAGGATGCGGGGTGTGTCCGCGTCGCGCCAGTTGGCGAGGGGACGCAACAGCGGCGAGCGAAGGCGCACGCGGTCAGGCACGCGGTCCCCGTTCGCCGCCGCGTGCGGCAAGCCGTCGTGTCAGCCACCAGCACTCGACGCGCAGCCACAGGACCCTGGGGTGCCATCGCAGCCTGGACGTCCAGCGGACGAAGCGATCGGTCGCGGCGGTCGCCGCAGTCGCCGGTTCGCGCTCGTGACGTTCCGCGATCGCGTGCCGCCACTCGTCGAGCGTCGCGCGATGCCGTCGCCACCATGTCTCGTAACCGGACGCGTTGCCGCTCTGTCGCGCGATGGCGCGCCGCGCCGCCTCGATCCTGGCGGACGTTCGAGCCAGACGACGCTCGCGCTGTCGGTAGCGGATCGCCATCGTCAGTTCGCGCGGTGAAGACGGCTGCGGAGCTCGTCGCGCCGCGTTTCCAGAGACTGGACGAATGCCTCGACCCGGCGCTGCTCGGTTGCCGCTTGCGCGTCCGCCTGCCGCAGCGCCTCTCCGACCTGACGCTCGAGCGTGCTGATGCGATCGCGCAGCGCTGCGGTGGCGTTGTCCACGCCGTTCAACAGATCGTTCACCGAGGCGATGCCCGCCGAGCGCTCGCGAATGCCGGCAAGCGCATTCAAGTCGTCGTCCAGCCGCTTCATGCCGTCGATGGCGAGGTGCGCCCGCTGGAGGACCTCGAAGGTGCAGCGGTTGATCGAGCTGATGACGGCGTCGAGATCCTTCATGAACCGCTGGCGCGTGCGCGCCGCCTCGCGCTGAAAGTCCCTGCCTGCTGGCGAGGCCGCGTCAACGGCGCTGGCCGAGAGCACTTCGCCGCGGACTGCAGCCGCCGTCTCGCGGACGACGGTCGCGACGTTCACGTGCTCCGACACCGTGATGTGGTCGTTCAGCCAGCTGACGCAGGCGTCGATCGGCTTGAACGCATCGCGCTCGAACAGCGTCAACTCAAGCGCGGCGGGACTCTCGGCCGCCTGATCGACCACGTAGACGTCGCTGCCGGAAGGCGAACCGAACACGCGTCGCAGATGCGCCTCGACGTCGCCCGGGATCCACGCGTGAAGCGGCGGCGCGAGCGCAGTGTGCTCGGGCACGAACACAGAGCCGGCACCGCCGTCCCGATAGTGGCGACTCCACGTCGGATCGAGCCAGAAGCGAATCGGCGGGGAGGCCTCATAGAGCGCCAGCGGATCCGGCGTACGCCTCACGGCCTCCGGATCGATCCATAGATAGTGCCGTCCGGCGGGATCGACCGGCGTCGCGCAAAAGGCATAACGAACGTGCGGGTGGGCGCGGAACAGCGAGTCCGGATCGAAACTGTAGATCGTGTGCGCCAGCGCTCTGAGCTGGCCGGATGTGAAACGGAGCAACCGCGGCCGCGGACGCTGCAGGCTCTCGGCATAGGCCACGCGCTGCGACAGGTACGCCTGCTGGCTCCGCAGCCGGTCGAGATCGCGTCCCGCGTCTTCGATGACACGCGTGCTTTCCAGAGTCAATCGATAGCCTCGGGACGGTGATTGGTCGGCCAAGGACGCGGCCAGCTTCGGCGCGTCGGCGTGAGGCGACAGCGCGGAAATCTGCACCGAAACCGCGGGAAGAAACCCGACCTCGAGCGAATCGACGAACGCCCGATCGGGGAGCGCGATCCGCTGGAAATCGTTCGTGCCGGGTTCCGTGCGCGACAGCACATAGAACCGTTCGTCGCGCGGGCCCTGCGGCGTGAGCGCGAGGAGCGGGGCAGCGTGATCGTTGGAGATGAGGCGCCACAACGCCGACAGCAGATCGCGCGAGACCGGGACGTCGGCGTTCACAAACAACCGGCAGCCCTCCGATTCGTACCCGCTCAGCGTGTCCCATGATTCGAGAAGTCCGATCGCCTCCAGCCCGGACAGGCCTGAGTGTCGGGCGCGATCGACGAGCACGTGGAGCAGCCAGACATCGGCGCCCGCCGCGGACTGTAAACGCGCAACGCGCGCCGGGGTCGAGAAGCGCTCCAGACGGCGCAGCGTCGTCACCACAGCGTCCGGCGAGACACGAGAGGAAATGAATAGCCGCTCGGCGCCAGGCTCGGCGGCATCGCGGGGAGCAGTGGCTGCCGTGGCATTGACGAGCAGGCGCGCGATCGCATGTTCGAGGCCCACGGCGGACTCGGGCGGCTGCGGCCGTCCGACGACGTCCGGGATCCATAACGTGACCCGTCGATGAATGCCCGCATCGAAGTCGACGCGAATACGCGACAGCCGGTCCGCGCCGGCGTCGGCTTCAGCGGCGAGACGCTCGAGCGCCTCCCGCTCCGTACACGCATGCGCGCGAGAGACGTCAGCCATGCCAAATGTCGTTTTTTAGCCGGGGGACTTCGTCCCGCCGGACCCCCTTACACGCTCTCGCGCGAGCCGCTTCGCCGGCTCGCGTCGTTCGCGTGGCTCGCTCGCTCCGCTCGCTCGCGACGTCAGCCACGCCAGATATCCTTTTTATCCGGGGGACGTTGTCCCGCCGGACCCCCTTACACGCTCTCGCGCGAGCCGCTTCGCCGGCTCGCGTCGTTCGCGTGGCTCGCTCGCTCCGCTCGCTCGCGACGTCAGCCACGCCAGATATCCTTTTTATCC
>JBKPSE010000397.1:0-1439 GCA_046765855.1 Acidobacteriota bacterium
GATGTAATCGGCGTCCTTGAGGCTCGTGTCGGAGAAGTCGAGCAGGAACTGCTTCGCTATCGTTCCCACTTCCTTCACCGAGTCATGAAGCGAAACGGAGGTGGTTTTCGATGCGGAATGTTCGAACGAGAGCGGCCCGCCCGGGTTGCCGAACTTCTCGGTCACGGTGAGCGTAATCGTGACGTCTACCGCCGCAGCGCTTGCCGTGCTGCCGGGTATTTGCGCAGGCGCCTGCCAGGTCACGCTCGCACCGGAGCCAGCGAACGTGCCCGCCGTCGCCGTCCAGACATACTGCAGCTGATCGATCGGCGTCTCGGTATCGGTCACCGTCGCGTTCACCGAAAGCCCCTCGGCTACATCGGCGAAGTTCGCCGGTTCGTTGGCGCGCGTGCCCTGCACGGTGATCGCCGCGATGACAGGAAGATTGTTCGGCGGAGGATTGCCGCCGCCTCCGCCGTTTCCCCCGTTGCCGCCGCCATTCGGCGGCGTCGGACCGAGACCGGACGATCCGCAGCCGGCAAGGGCCAGCGCGGACAACGCGGCAAGGAGACAGGCGCAGAAAAAGCGGCGCATCACACTTACGCCCCTACGACTTCGCGCGGACGTTCGGGCCTGGCTTCGCGGATCTCGCGGATGGCGTAGGTGGGTTTGTCCTGGGACTCATGGTACGTGCGCGCCTGCATCTCGGCGAGCAGGCCGTTCATCACCATGTTCAGGCCGCCAAGCACCAGGAAGACGCCGACGATCAGCAGCGGCCGGTTCGCCGATTGAAACCCGAAGAACCGCTCGTAGATCACCCACGCGCACATCAACGCGCCGATCCCGCCCATCAGGAATCCGATCGATCCGAACATCTGCAGCGGCCGCGTCTTGTAGCTGCTGAGGAATTTCACCGTCATCAGATCGAGGATGACGCGGAACGTCCGGGTAATGCCGTAGTTCGACTTGCCGTGCTCGCGGGCGCGATGATTGACGACCTGCTCGCCGATCTCGACGCCGAATTCAGCGGCGAGCGCCGGCAGGAAGCGGTGCATCTCGCCGTACAGCTTCATCGACTTCACCACTTCGGAGCGGAACACCTTCAGCGAGCAGCCGTAGTCGTGCAGCCGGACGCCGGTCGCCTTCGAGATCATCGCGTTGGCGATCATCGACGGCAGCCGTCGGTTGATGAACGGATCCTTGCGATCCTTGCGCCAGCCGCAGACGATGTCGAGCTGCTGCTGTTCGAGCCGCTCGATCATGGCGGGAATGTCGGCCGGGTCGTTCTGGCCGTCGCCGTCCGTGGTCACGATGTAACGGCCGAGCTCATGGGCGAAGCCGGCGGCGAACGCCGCGGTCTGGCCGAAGTTGCGGCGGAAACGAATCACGCGCAGCCGCGCATCCGTGACTTGCAGCGAGGCCAGGAGCTGTCTCTTGTACACATCTGACGCTGCCGACGA
>JBKPSE010000398.1:0-2900 GCA_046765855.1 Acidobacteriota bacterium
TCGCTGGCCTTGACGCGGAAGCCGCTGTCGCGGACGGCGCGGCGCTCGACCTGCGTGATCTCGGAGGGGACGCCGATCACCAGGCGCGGACGCTTCCACGGCGCCCGCCCCATTGCCTTGCGCACGAAATGGACCAGCATCTTCTCGGTCGCTTCGAAATCGGCGATGACGCCGTCGCGCAGCGGCCGTACCGCCTTGATGTTCGGCGGCGTTCGCCCGAGCATCTCGTGCGCCTCGGTGCCGACGGCTTCGACCTGCCCCTTGCTAACGTTAAAGGCGACGATCGACGGCTCATTGAGGACGATGCCACGCCCCTGCGCGAAGACGCAGGTATTGGCCGTGCCGAGATCGATGGCGATGTCACTGGAAAAGAAGGAGGTGATATTCATGGCAACGCCCGCGCGCATCGCATGAATCATTCCAGCGTATTTGCCTGAAATCAGCACAACTGCGTCGATTTTTGTGCTGCGGTGATCACGAAATGGACAGCGATTAACAGTTCTGCAATCGAGCCGCTGCCGTCGAATCGCTCGCTCGCCGGCGCTGCGACTCGCGCCCGCCGAGCCCGGGGGAGCGGCGGAGCCCTTGGGGTCAGGTCTGTGAATGGGACGTTCGCGGTGCCAGAGCATCGGGTCTGAGATGCCCAACGACCTGACACCCTAAGGGGCAATTTACAGACCTGACCCCAGGAGCTGGGCCACGGCGTCCACCAGCAGGCCGGCATCGACCGGCTTCGGCAGATGAATCTGGAAGCCTGCGGCACGGGCCTCGTCCGCATCCTCACGCCTGGCAAACGCCGTCAACGCGATCGCCGGCGTCGCAATGCCGGCGCTGCGCAGCGATCGAATCAGCGAATAGCCGTCTTCCTCCGGCATGCGGATATCGGAAATGAGCACGTCAGGGGGATCGGTCTCCATTTCACGGCGCGCCGCGCCCGCCGACGTCACCGTCTCCACCAACGCACCGGCGCGCTGCAGCGTCAGCCGCAACAATTCTCTTGCCGCGTCATCGTCTTCGACGACCAGAATGCGGGCGGCGTCCAGCCTGTGCGCGATCGAATCCGGCTGCGCCGCGCCACGCTGCGGCGCTCGCGCCGAGCCCGGCGCGGGCTCGAACACTGGAAGCGTCACGGTGAAAGTTGCGCCATGCCCTTCACCGGCGCTCTCGGCTCGCACCCCTCCTCCGTGCAACTGGACGATGTGCCGGACGATGCCGAGGCCGAGGCCAAGCCCCGCTTGACTGCGCCCGCGCGGATCCGCCTGACGGAACCACTCGAACACGTAAGGAAGAAACGCCTGCGGGATGCCGACGCCAGTGTCGCTGACGGACAGGAACATCTTCCGATCGACACGCCGTAAGCTGACGCGCACGTGACCGTTCGCCTCGGTGAACTTGATGGCGTTCCAGAGCAGATTCGAGATCACTTGTTCCAGCCGCCGCTGGTCGCCATACACGAACGACGAGTCGGCGAGATCGAGATGGAGTTGCACCTGCTTCATTTCGGCCTGCGGCTGCACTTGTTCGATCGCCGCTTCGATTACCCGCGCGAGCGGCACTGCCTCGCGGTTCATACGCAGCTTGTTCGACGCGATGCGCGATACATCGAGCAGGTCGTCGATCAGCCGGTTCTGCGCGCGGGCGCTCCGCTCAATGACCTCGAGGCCGTGGCGCAGTTCGTCCGGCGGCGCGTCGTGAGTACGCAGAAGACGGGCCCATCCGAGAACCGCGGTGAGCGGCGTACGAAGTTCGTGGGAAACGGTGGCAAGAAAATCGTCCTTCGCGCGGTTCGCCTTCTCGGCCTCGCGCCGCGCGGCCTGTTCCTTGGCGACGAGCTCCTCGAGATCGTGGGACATGGCGGTGAACGCGCGTCCGAGCGCGCGCACTTCCGACGGACCACCTGGCGCCGCCGTCTGATCGAAGTGTCCGCTCTGAAGCCGCCGCGCCGACTGCGCCAGCCGGCGGATTGGCGCCGAGATCCACTGCGCCGCGATCAGCGACAAGGCAATGCCGCCGCCGACGAACCACGCCACGCGCTGAAAGAGATCCTCGCGAAGCTTCTCCGCCGGGGCGAGGGTCTCGTCGTATGCGAGTCGCGCAGCAACACACGCGTCGCCGAGGACGGGAACCGGCTGGAGGCTCAGAAAGCTTCTTGCGCCGGACGCGTCGGCGTCGACGAACTGACTGGCGCCGGCACGGCAGCGCGAGAGGAGCACGGCGTGCTGCGGCGGTGTGCCCGACGCGGTACGATTCTGGGTGAGCGACCGGCCGGCGGAGTCGATCAGAAAGACATCCGCGCTGCGACGCAACGGCGACACGCCGTCGAACAGCTTCTCTACGTCGTCGGATCTGAATCGCAGCGCCACCGCAAGGTCGCGACGTCGCGCCTTCATTGCGTATTCGACGCCGCCGTTCACCGAGCGGACGACGCCTGCCAATGCGCGCGGGGGCGGCACCGCGTCGGCAATCCGCTCGCCGCTTCGTCTGACGAAGCGATCCTTGTAAGTGAGTAGGGCGCCGAGCGCACGTTCGCTGCGGCGGAAGTCGTCGAGCATGGGCCGCACGCAGTCCGGCGCCCAGGAGAATCTGCCGGGACGGACGGACTCGGCGCAAAAAGATTCGAGGGTCGCGAGAAACGCTTCCGCGTGTTGCTGCCGCAGCTGAAACAGCTGCGTGAGCGCCTGGGCGCGAGTGTCGGTTTCAAGACTGACGCGCCGAAGGGCCTCGGCGCGAAGGTTGCCGGCGAGGGACGTGTACGCCGACCGCGTCAACACGGTCGCCATTCCAAGCAGCAGCCCCACAAATGCCAGTAGCAGTTGAATCGACAGCGGCACTGCTCTGCGCATGCGGACCAGTCCTCGGCTGGGGGGCCGCGGTTGAGATTGCTAGTGCCGTGCCAGCAG
>JBKPSE010000399.1:0-5567 GCA_046765855.1 Acidobacteriota bacterium
GTCTACGCCCGCGGCAAAGGCATCGTCGTCAACGAACCGTCGATCGTCGCGATTAACAAGGTGACGGGCCGCATCGAGGCCGTCGGCAAGGAAGCGAAGGAGATGCTGGGCCGCACGCCCGGCAACATCGTCGCGATCAAACCGATGAAGGACGGCGTCATCGCCGACTTCGAAGTGACCGAGAAGATGCTCACCTATTTCATCAAGAAGGCGCACAACCGCAACGTCTGGGTGCGCCCGCGCATCGTCATCGGCGTGCCCTCGGAGATCACGCAGGTCGAGAAGCGCGCGGTGAAGGACAGCGCCTACCGCGCCAAGGCGAGCGAAGTGTACCTGGTCGAAGAAGCGATGGCGGCGGCCATCGGCGCCGGCATGCCGATCACCGAGCCGTCGGGCAACATGATCGTCGACATCGGCGGCGGCACCACGGACATCGCGGTGATCTCGCTCGCCGGCATCGTCTACAGCAAAGCGGTGCGCGTCGCCGGCAACGAGATGGATGACGCGATCATCCAGTACATCAAGAAGACCTACAACCTGCTGATCGGCGAGCGCACCGCGGAAGCGATCAAGATGGAAATCGGATCCGCGTATCCGCTCGAGGATCGCATGACGATGGAGATCAAAGGGCGGCACCTGATCGAGGGCGTGCCCAAGACGATCACCATCACCGATGAAGAGATCCGCGAAGCGCTCGCGGAGACGGTCAACGTGATCGTCGACGCGGTGCGGGTCGCGCTGGAGCGCACGCCGCCGGAGCTGTCGGCGGACATCGTCGATCGCGGCATCGTGCTGACGGGCGGCGGGTCGATGTTGAAGAACCTCGACAAACGGCTGCGCGAGGAGACCGGACTGCCGCTGGCGATGGCCGAGGATCCTCTCTCGTCGGTCGTGCTCGGGGCGGGGCGCATGCTCTCGGATTTCAACCTGTTGCGGAAGATATCCATTGACTAGCTTCGCGCTGCCAGCTGAGGGCTACCCGGCGCACACCACGCAGTTCGCCTGCTGGAAGCTGGAGGACGGAAGCCGGAAGCTGGAAGCCGGAAGCCGGAAGCTGGACGCTCCATGCTAGATATCCGCAAGCGCACCGGCTGGATCTTTTTCGGCGCGATGATCGCGCAGATCCTGCTCGTCTCGGCGCAGGTGCAGACCAAGAGCGGGACGCGGGCGCTGCAGGCGGTGAGCTTCGAGGCGTTTTCACGGGTCGAGTATGCGACGGCGTCGGTGGTGCACGGCGTGCGCAACGTGTGGGGCAATTACTTCGGCTTGCGCGGCGCGCGGGCCGAGAACGAGGCGCTCAAGCAGCGGCTGGCCGCGCTCGAGGTGCAGCTGCAGCAGGAGCATGCGCTGGCTTCGCGATCCGAGCGCCTCCAGGCGCTGCTCGATTTGCGCTCGCAAGCGACGGTGCCCATGCTGGCGGCGGAGATCATCGCCGGCAACCCGGATCCGGTGATCCGGATGGTGACGATCGACCGCGGCAGCGCCGACGGCGTGCAGCCGGACATGGCGGTGATCGCGCCCGGCGGCGTGGTCGGCCGGGTGCTGGCACCGGTGGCGCGGCACGCCGCGCGCGTGCAGCTGCTCATCGATCGGAACGCCGCGGCCGGGGCGCTGACCGAGCGGACGCGCGCCGGCGGGATCGTCGTCGGCGTCGAAGCGAACCCGCCGCTGCGCATGGACTTCGTGTCGAACCTGGCGGACGTCAAAGTCGGCGATGCGGTCGTCGCCTCGGGCATCGACGGCATCTTTCCGAAGGGCTATCTGATCGGTCGCGTGGAGCAGGTCGATCGCGGGACCGGACTCTACCGCACGGTGACGGTGAGGCCGGGCGTCGATTTCGCGAGCCTGGAGGAAGTGCTCGTCGTGCTGACGCCGCCGCGCGGCGCGACGCGCGACGAGCCCGACGTGAAGAACGACAAGTGAAGACGGTTGCGTTCATCATTGCGCTCGGGGGAGCGCTGGTCGCGCAAACGGCGCTGTCAGGCTTGCATGCCGGCGGCGCGATCGCCGTCAACCTGGTCCTGGTTGCCGTCGTGTACTTGGCGCTGTCATACGGCGCGGTGGCGGGCGTGCTGGCCGGAGTCGTCGGCGGCCTGGCGCAGGACACGCTGGCCGGCGGCATTGTCGGCATCGGCGGACTGACCAAGACGCTGATCGGGTTTTTCGTCGGGGTGCTCGGCGCGCAGTTCAACCTGTCGACGCTGGTGCCGCGTCTGGTCATGTTCGTGGCGTCCACGTTCGTGCACCAGCTGTTGTTCGAAGGGCTGCACGCGATGATCGGCGGCCGGCACTTCAGCCCGCAGTGGACGGCGACGCTGGTGCAGGCATTGTGGAATGCGTTGGTGGGCGTGATCGCGTTCGGGTTGGTGGAAAACGGTCCCGGAATGATGCAGCGCCGGCAGATGCGGCGCTCGAGTCTCAGCAAGCGAAGGTTCTGAAATTATGGCGACGACATTGTTGCCCGACGATCGCCGCAGCCTGACCCTCAGGCTGGCGGCGCTGCAATATATCGTGGCGATCGCTTTCGCGGCGCTCGCCGTCGGCTTCTGGATCTTCCAGATCGCGCAGCACGAGAAGTTCCTCGAGATTGCCGAGAACAACCGGACGCGCCGGCTGCCGCTGCCGGCGCCGCGCGGCGTGCTCCTCGATCGGAACGGCAAGGTGCTGGTCGAGAACCAGAGCACGTTCAACATCGCGTTGATCCGCGAGCAGACCAAGAACGTCCCCGAAGTGCTGCGGACGCTCGCGCTGGCGACCGGCGTCGACGAGGCCCAGCTGCGCGAAACGGTCAACCGGCGCCGCCGCGAACCGTCCTATCGGCCGATCGTGCTGATCGAAAACGCGTCGCTGCCGCAGGTGGCCGCGGTCCGGGCGCGGCAGCTGGATCTGCCGGGCGTCTTCTCGCAGGAGGTGCCGGCGAGGAAATATCCGGCGAGCGCGATGGCCGCCCACCTGTTCGGATACGTCGGCGAGGTCACCGAGCCGCAGCTGCAGCGCGTCGATTACCAGGGCGTCGAGCCCGGATCGATCGTCGGCCAGGCGGGCCTGGAGCTTTCCTACAACCGGCAGCTGATGGGCGTCGACGGCGCCAAGACCGTCGTGGTCAACAGCGTCGGCCGCGAGATCCGGGAGCTGACCAGCGACAGCAAGCCGCCCGTCGTCGGCCGGCCGATGCAGCTCACCATCGACGCGGATCTGCAGCAGGCCACCGAGGACGGGTTTGCCGCAACCGGGTTCGACGGCGCCGCCGTGGTGCTCGATCCGCGCAACGGAGAAGTGCTCTCGTTCACCAGCCGCCCCGCGTTCGATCCGAACGCGTTCGCGGCGGGGATCGATCGCTCGACCTGGAGCTCGCTGCTCAATGATCCGCTCAAGCCGCTCAACAACCGCGCGCTGCAGGGAACCTTTCAACCGGGTTCCACCTTCAAGATGGCCGTCGGCCTCGCCGGCCTCGAAGAAGGGATCATCACTCCGGATTTCCACGTCTATTGCGGCGGCGGCCAGACCTTCTACGGCCGGTTTTTCCGCTGCCACAAGGCCACCGGCCACGGTTCGGTGAACCTCGCGCATGCGATCGAACAGTCGTGCGACGTCTTTTTCTACACCGTCGGCAACATGCTCGGGGTCGATCGGATTCACAAGTGGGCGACGCTGTTCGGGCTCGGCGTGAAGTCGGGGATCGATCTGCCGAACGAGCTGTCGGGACTGGTGCCGTCGACGGAATGGAAGGCGACGCACACCAAGGAAAAGAAGTGGTACGCGGGGGAAACCATTTCGGTCGCGATCGGCCAGGGACAGGTCTCGGTCACGCCGATCTCGCTGGCGGTGTATACAGCGACCCTGGCGAATGGCGGCACGCGGGTGACGCCGCACCTGGTCAAGGCGGTCGACGACGGCACGGGATTGAAGCCGGTACCGCCGCCTCCGCCGCAGTCGAAGGTGGAAGTCACGCCGGAGAAACTGCAGGCAATCCGCGAGGGCATGTGGCTCGTCGTCAACGGCGGCGCAGGGACCGCCAGGCGCGCCGCGATCCCCGGCAAGGGCGTCTGCGGCAAGACCGGCACCGCGCAGGTCATTTCCCTGCAGGGGCGCGCCGCCGCACGGACCACTCGCAACCTGCGCGACCATGGCTGGTTCACCTTCTTCGCGCCGCGCGACAATCCCGAGATCGCCGGCGTCGTCTTTCTCGAGCACGGGATTCATAGCGCCAACGCGGCGTCCGTCGCCAAGCACATCCTCCTGACCTACTTCGCCAAGAAGGAAGGGCGGCCGCTGCCGCCGCCGCCGACCCGCGAAGAGATGCGGCTGGATCTGAGCGATCGGTTCGCGCGCGGCGGCGCGGGTCAGTAGCGCGTCATGTTCGAACGACGGCTCTACTTTCACATCGACTGGCTGCTGCTCGGCGCCATTCTGCTGCTCGCGGGCATCGGCGTGGCGATGGTCTACAGCACCACCTACGTCACGACGGCGACCGGCGGGCACGCCGCGCCGCAGGTCTGGACGCAGATCTACGCACTGGGCATCGGCCTGATCGCGTTCTGCGTCTTCCTCGCCGTCGACTACCGGGTGTTTGCCGAACACTCGCTGTTCATCTACGGCGGACTCGTCGTGCTCCTCATCTTCGTGCTGGTGAAGGGGCAGACGCAGATGGGCGGTCAGCGCTGGATTCCAATCGGACCGTTCCATCTCCAGCCCTCGGAGTTCGGCCGCATCGCGGTCGCGCTGATGCTGGCCATGTTCTTTGCCGAGAACCGGCGCGGCGCCAAGAACACTCCGGATCTGATCATCGGCGGCATCCTCACCGGCATCCCGCTGCTGCTGATCGCCAAGCAGCCGGATCTCGGGACCGCGGTGACACTGCTGCCGGTCTTCGTCGGCGTCGCGTTTCTCGCCGGTCTGCGCCTGCGGCTGCTCGGGGTGCTCGCCCTCGCCGCGGTACTCGTCGCGCCTGTCGCCTGGAAGTTCGCGCTGAAGGACTACCAGCGCCAGCGCATCATGACGTTCATGGATCCGGAGCAGGATCCGCGCGGCGCCGGCTATCAGACGATCCAGGCGCGCGTGACCGTCGGCTCCGGAGGGTTGACCGGCAAGGGATTCCGCAAAGGCACGCAGGGGCAGTACAAGTTCCTGCCGGTCGCGCACAACGATTTCATCTTCTCGGTCCTCGCGGAGGAGCAGGGCTTCATCGGCGTCCTCACCGCGCTCGGACTCTACCTGTTCGTGATCTTGCGTTCTCTCGAGGCGGCACGGCTGGCCAAGGATCGCCTCGGATCGTATCTGGTGGGAGGCATCATTTCGGGGTTTGCGTTCCAGGTCATTTACAACGTGACGATGTCGGCCGGCCTGGCGCCGGTGAAGGGGATCACGCTGCCGCTGATGAGTTACGGTGGTTCGTCCCTGATCGCATCGCTCGCGGGTTTCGGTCTCATCCTGAACGTGCGGATGAGACGTTTTACGAATTGAGCCGCGGATCACACGGATGATCAGCCACGGAATACGCGGAACACACGGAATCATCAGGCGGCTGTACGAGCTGCTGCTTGCCATGTTCCGTGTGATCCGTGTAC